>DATJPH010000145.1:0-10659 GCA_035506475.1 Bacteroidota bacterium
GCAAAATCGCGCGATTTGCGGTAGATTCGCATCATGGACACTCCTTCCCCGCTCGCCGATTTTCACCCTGCCGTCCGCTCCTGGTTCGCAAAGACATACGGCACGCCCACACCGCCCCAGGTGCTCGGGTGGCCGAGCATCTCCGCAGGGAGCAACACGCTCATCCTGGCGCCGACCGGGTCGGGAAAAACGCTCGCGGCGTTTCTCTGGGCGATCAACCATCTCGTGGAACAGCACCTCGCCGAGACGCTCCCCGAGGGGGTCAGGATACTCTACGTCTCGCCGCTGAAGGCGCTCAACAACGACATCGAGAGAAACCTGGAGGGCCCGCTCGAGGGGATTCGGCGCTCGGCCGCCGAATCGGGATTGCGCCTCCCGCAGATCCGGACCGCCGTACGGACCGGAGACACGCCGCAATCACGGCGGAACGCGATGCAGAAACATCCTCCCGACATACTCATCACGACGCCTGAATCGCTCTACCTGATGCTGACGTCCGCCCGGTCGCGGCCGATGTTCCGGACAGTCCAGTACGTCATCGTCGACGAGATACACGCCCTGTGCGGGAACAAGCGGGGGGTGCACCTCTCCCTGTCGCTCGAGCGTCTCCAGGAGGTGGCGGAGCAGGAATTCGTCCGGATCGGACTTTCCGCAACGCAGCGGCCGCTCGAGAGGATCGCCTCGTTCCTGGGAGGGCTCCGCCGCGACGGGGAAATGTTCATCCCCCGCCCGGTGAGCATTATCGACGCCGGGCACAAAAAATCGATGGACCTGCGCGTCGAGTGCGCGGCACCCGATTTTTCCCTCCTGACTCCCGACGGTGTCTGGCCGCTCGTGTTTGCGGAGATACTCGCGCTGGTCCGGCTTCACAGGACGACGCTCATATTCGTCAACAACAGGCGGCTGGCCGAAAGAGTGGCGGCCGCGCTGAACGAAGCCGACGCCGGCGGAGAGGGGGAAGGAAATCCGCCCGACGAGAAAAGTCCCGCCCCGGTGAACCTCCACGCGGTTCCCCGTCCTTCCGGAAATGCAGCGCGAGGGGACGGGGAGGCCCCGCTTGTGCAGGCGTATCACGGAAGCATGTCCCGCGAGGCGCGGGAGCAGATGGAATCGGATCTGAAGGGGGGGAAGATCCGGGCACTCGTCGCCACCTCCTCACTCGAACTGGGGATCGACGTCGGCAGCATCGATCTCGTCGTGCAGATTCAATCGCCGCGGGGAATCGCGCGCGGCCTGCAGAGGATAGGCCGGTCGGGCCACCTTGTCACCGCCACGAGCAAGGGACGGATCTTCCCGACACACCGCGAGGATCTCGTCGAGTCGGCTGTCGTCGCCAGGGGGATAGCCGCCCACGAGGTTGAACAGACCGCCATCCCGGAGAACTGCCTTGACGTTCTGGCGCAGCAGATCGTGGCGATCGTGAGCGTCGAGGAGAGGGATATCGACGCGCTGTACGCTCTCGTCCGCGGATCGTACTGCTACCGGGATCTTTCCAGGGTACTCTTCGACGGGGTGATACAGATGATCGCCGGCCGCTATGCCGAGGGGACGCTCCGGGAGCTCCGGGCGACGGTCTCGTGGGACAAAGCCAACGGCCTTCTCCGCGCGCTCCCGGGGAGCTCGAGGCTTGCCGTCACGGGCGGCGGGACGATCGCCGACAGGGGGTACTTCGGCGTCTACCTTGCGGACGGATCGACGAAGGTGGGGGAGGTGGACGAAGAGTTCGTGTACGAGACGCGGAACGGGGACACGTTCATACTCGGCTCAAGCGTGTGGCGGGTGGAAGAGATTGACGCCAACCGGCTCACGGTCTCCCCCGCTCCCGGCCAGCCCGCGCGCATGCCGTTCTGGAAGGGGGAGGGGATCGGCCGCAGCTTCGAGCTCGGGCTCGAAGTCGGGGCCTTCCGGAGGTCGATGGAGGAGTCGCTCGGCAGAAGCGATGCGCTCGCGCGGCTCAGGAGCGAGTACCCGATCGACGCCCCTTCGGCGTGGAACATACGGGAGTACTTCCGGCGGCAGCACGACTCCACGGGCGCCATTCCCCACGACAGGAGGATCCTCCTCGAGTCGTTCCGGGACGAGATCGGGGACCCCCGGCTCGTCGTCCATTCGTCGTTCGGACGGAGGGTGAACGGCCTCCTCGGCCTGCTCCTCTCCCGCAGGCTCCAGGCGATGACCGGCGTCGAACCCCAGATGCTCTACAACGACGACGGGATTCTTCTCCGCTCCGCCGATGCCGGCGCACTCCCGGTCAACCTCCTTGAAGGGCTCAGGGCGGACGAGGCCCGGAACCAGGTCCTGGACGAAGTTCTCTCCTCTCCCCTGTTCGGCGGACAATTCAGACAGAACGCGTCGCGGGCGCTCCTGATGCCGCGGAAGGCGCCGGGGAAAAGGACACCACTCTGGCTCCAGCGCCTCCGCGCGGCGGACATACTCCAGATCGCCAGGAGATACGACGACTTCCCGATCGTCATAGAGACTGTCAGGGAGATCCTCCACGATATACTCGATTTCGACCACTTCATGGAGGTCCTGACGGGGATCGAACGGGGATCGATTGCGCTTGCGTATACCTCGACGGAGATCCCCTCCCCGTTCGCCGCCAGCCTCCTGTTCGATTTCATCGCGGTGTACATGTACAGGAACGACCAGCCCCGCGAAGACCGCCTGAGCCAGTACCTGGCCGTCAACAGGGAGATCCTGGGAGAGATCATCGATCTCGACACCGTTTCCTCCATGGTCCGCCCCGAGGCGGTCGAACGGGTCGAGCGGGAGATCCAGCACAGCGCGGATGGAACGCGGGCGCGCACCCCGGAGGAACTGATGGAGATACTCCTGCGCGTCGGCGACCTGACCGGCGCAGAGCTCCGGGAGCGGTGCGACGGCGATACCGAGGGGATGATACGCACGCTCGAGCGTGACGGGAGGGCCGTCCGGGTCGAATTCCACGACGGCCCCCGCTGGATCGCGGCGGAGGAGAGCGGCGTGTACCGTTCGCTCGACAGTGAACGGAGCGCCGAGTTCCTCATAGCGCGGTACCTGCAGAGCCACGGCCCCCTCACCAGCAGGGAGATCGGGCTCAGGTTCGGCACCGGCACGGAACGGGTCGAAAGGATCGCCGGGCGGCTTGCCGCGACGGATGAATACGTCCGCGGCCGGTTCACGCAGCGTGACGAAGGGGAAGAATGGTGCTACAGAAGGACGCTGGAGAAGATCCACAGGGAGACGATCACGCTTCTGCGGCACGAGATCACCCCCTCGGCCCCCGCCGAATTCGCTTCATTCCTCTTCCGCTGGCAGGGGGTCCACGCACCGGGCGCGGCGAGCCTGAGCCTGGGCTCCGCGCTCGAACGCCTTGAAGGGCTCCCGCTCCCCTCGGAGGTATGGGAGCGGGACATACTCCGTGCGAGGATCCCGGAACTTTCCTCCGAAGACCTGACCCGGTTTTCTTCGGCCGGATACGGAGTGTGGGTCGGCGGCGGGCCCGGGCGTCTCCGATACATCTCCCGGGGGAACGGGGCCGTCTATCTGGGGACCGAGGACGACCACGAGGGGCTCCGCGAGCCCGCCCGGAGGATACTGGAGTTCATCAGGAAACAGGGAGCCTCGTTTTTCAGCGACATACGGGAGGGGACCCGGCTCTCGCTGGCGGGGATGAATAACGGGATCGCGGAGCTGTTCTGGAGGGGGATCATCACCAACGACGTGTTCGCGGAGGTCGCCGCGGTCCGCAGGCCGGCCCGCGTCGACGACCCGGACCGCTACGAGCGGATAGAAATCGTGAACCCCCGGCGGGCTCCCGGGCGGGGACGCATCATGCAGTCGGCCCGGAGGGCACTGCGCGGGGTCCCGGGGTGGTCGGGAAGGTGGTCGCTCGTCCGCACGGAGGGCCTCCTGGGAGAGCCCCCGTCCGAGAGCGACCGGGCACGCGAACAGGCGGCGCTCATGCTCGAGAGGTACGGCATCGTGGCCAGGGAATTTCACGCACGCGAGGATCTCCTCCCCTGGGGGATGATCGCTCCCGAGCTGACACGTATGGAGATGAAAGGGGAAATACGGCGCGGATACTTCATCCACGGACTCTCCGGGATGCAGTTCGCCCTCCCGGAGGCCGTCGAAGAGCTCCGGAAGGCCCGTTCCGCGGGACCCCGGGAGGAGATCGTGCTCCTGAACGGATGCGATCCCGCGAACCCGTTCGGCCCGGGGCTCGATGTCCCCCCGTCGAGGGACGGGGGGACGCCGCTGCGCGTGCCCCGCTCCGCGTCGACGTACATTGCATTCCGCGGGGGAAACCCGTTTCTCCTTTTCGAATCCTCCGGCGCCCGGATCCGTTCGCTCGGCGATCCTCCGCGCGAGACACTCCGGCAGGGGCTCGAGCTGTTCGTCGGCCTTCTGGGACTCCCGGAACGCCTGCGGCCCTTCAGGGAGATCGTCGTCGAATACCTCGACGATGTCCGCCCGGGAGAGAGCCCGCTCGGCGCGGAGCTCCGGGATCTCGGGTTCGTGCGGGACGCCAACCAGACGATGCGCCGCGACAGGTACGCCTGAACTCCCCCTTCCTTGACTTTGCCTCCACCCGTCGATACATTGATCCGGCGTTCCGCACCAGCGACAGAAGGGGTACGATGACCGCACCACCACAACGACTTGAACGGCTCCGCCACAACGTGCTGACGGAGGTGCTGACCGACAGTCAGTTCGCCGCGCTGAGCGGCGCGCTCTCCGAGCAGCGGTTCGGGCCCGGCGAGGTCATCCTGCGCGACGAGGAGGATGGAGACTCGCTCTACCTCATCGCCTCCGGGCGTGTCCGGATCTCCAAGCAGGACAGGCAGGGAAGGGAGACGGTACTCGCCCTGCTCCACCCCGGAGATTTTTTCGGGGAACTCGAGCTTATCGACGGGAGACCGCGCGCGGCCTGCGTGACGGCGGTCGACGAGTGCGTCGTCAGCGCCATCCGCCGCCCGGTGTTCGAAAAGCTCCTCCGCGAGAACAGCGCGCTTGCCTACAGGCTTCTCCAGGTCCTGAGCGTAAGGCTTCGCACCGTCGACAACCAGTTCGTGACGGAGCTGGAACGGCGCTCCGGCGAATCGGCCACGGAGGTCGGCCGCCTGCGGCGCATCATCGAAGCGGCGAAGGTCCTGAACTCGACGCTGGACCTCGACAAGCTCCTGGGCGTCATTCTCGACACCGCGCTGGGCCTCGTGGACGGCGACAGGGGGACGGTCTATCTCCTTGACGCGGAGAAGAAGGAGCTCTGGTCGCGCGTGCTGAAGGGGGGGGAGAGGATCGAGATCAGGATGCCGACGGGGAGCGGCATCGCGGGCTATGTTGCCGGGACGGGCGACACGCTCAACATCCCCGATGCCTATTTCGACACCCGGTTCAACCCGGACATCGACAAGGTCACCGGCTACCGGACACGGTCCATACTCTGCATGCCGATGAAAAACAGGGGGGGAACGATCGTCGGGGTGTTCCAGATCCTGAACAAGCGATCCGGGACATTCACCGCCGACGACGAGAACGTCCTGGAGGCTCTCTCGGTCCACGCCGCGATCGCCGTCGAGAACGCCAGGCTGTACGAGCAGGAACGGCAGAAGATCGCGATGGAGAAGGACCTCCAGGCGGCGCGCGAAGTGCAGATGACGCTCATCCCGAAGCGGGTCCCGGAGATCCCGGGATACAGGTTCGCCGCCGTGACGATACCGGCCCGCGAGGTGGGGGGCGACCTGTACGATTTCACGGCGAAAGAACCCGGCCAGCTTGCGGTATGCCTCGGTGACGTCTCCGGGAAAGGGCTCGCCGCCTCGCTGCTGATGGCGAACGTCCAGGCGACGCTGCGCGACCAGGCGTTCACCGCCGCGCCGGCGTCGGAGTGCGTGCGGCGGTCGAACATGCTCCTCTTCCAGAACACAGGAAACGAGAAGTTCGTGACGCTCTTCTACGCCCTGCTCGACCCGCCGACCGGCGCACTCTCCTGCTGCAACGCGGGGCACGAGCAGCCGTTCCTCGTCCGCGCCGGCGGGGAGATCGGCCGCCTCACGGCCGGGGGGACCGTTCTCGGCATCATGGAGGATTTTCCGTACGCACAGGAGACGGTCATGCTCGCACGGGGGGACGTCGTGCTCATCTTCTCCGACGGAGTGACCGAGGCGATGAATCATGCGGGGGACCAGCTGGGGGAGGGTCCCATCGTCGGGGTGCTGCAACAGCACCGCGCCGGAGACCCGGAGGAACTCAAGGAGGCGCTCATCGCGGCGGTCCGCTCGCACGCCGCCGGTGCCCCACAGGCGGACGATATCACGATCGTCGTTCTGAAACGGACCGCGTGATCACGCGCGGAGGCTCAGCGCGCCTCCGCCACCCACCACGTTTTGAGCTTTCCCACTGCCGGGTTCGACGTGAAGTTGAAATCCTCGCATTCCCGCACGGCGAACGACGCTTCCGCAAGGAGGCCCGACACTTCCGCGGTCGTGTAGAATTTCTCCGTGACAGTTTCGTGCAGCGTCTGCGGCGCTGCTCCCCCCGTAACATGCAGCGTGACGTCGCACCTGGCACACCGCGACGCGCGGTCGTACGCGGTGTCGAGAACGATTGTGAACTCCCGCTCCTGGAAAGTCTCCGACCTGGTCCACAGGGACGTGAAGCACCGCTCGGTGCTCGTGTCGAATATGAACCAGCCCCCGTCCATCAGGGACCTCCTGACGCGGCGGAACGCCAGGCCCAGCTCCTCAGGCGTCATCAGGTGGTTGAGGCTGTCAAAAAACGACGTCGCAAGATGGACCGGGCGGGGAAGCGCGAGCTCCCTCATGTCCTGCCGCAGGAGCGCGACCGGGTGGGCCGACCCGGCGATCTTTGCCGCCGCCTGCGCGAGCATCCCTTCGGATGCATCGACGCCCATCACCTCCCACCCGCGCCGCGCCATCTTCAGGGCGAGCGTCCCGGTGCCGCAGGCGACGTCGACCATCGTCCTCCCGCTTATCCGGTGGGAACGGATCGAGGAGACCAGCTTCGGGAAGATCAGCGTTGAAAAGTCTTTCCCGTAACTTCTCTGCCAGCGGTCGTAGTACGGGGGGAGGTTTCGATACCCTGCTTCCATGGCCGGTCCTGTCAGGGGACCGGAAGCACGCGGGGGCCCTTTGCCGGGGCGCCCGACTTCATCATGGCGATGAAATCTGCAAAGAGGTAGTCGCTGTCGTGCGGTCCCGGGGAAGCCTCGGGATGGTACTGGACGGAAAAAAGCGGGAGCTCCCTGTGCCGGAATCCTTCGTTTGTCTGATCGTACAGGTTGACGTGCGTGATCTCCAGCGTCGAGGGATCGAGAGAGGCCGGGTCCACGGCAAACCCGTGATTCTGTGACGTGATCTCGATTTTCCCGGTGAGAAGATTCTTCACCGGATGGTTCCCTCCGCGGTGGCCGAACTTCAGCTTGTAGGTCTTCCCCCCGAGGGCAAGGGCCAGGAGCTGGTGCCCGAGGCAGATACCGAATACGGGGACTTTCCCGGCGAGGGCGATAATATTCCGGATCGCCACGCCGACGGCGGCCGGATCGCCCGGCCCGTTCGAGAGGAATACGCCGTCCGGCTTCATCGCCAGGACATCACCTGAGGGGAATCCGGCGGGGACGACCGTGACGACACAGCCGAACGAAACGAGGCGCCTGAGTATGTTCCGTTTGATGCCGTAGTCGTAGGCGACCACTTTGAACCGTTTCCCCGTCCCCCCCTCCCCGCGCGCCAGGGCAAACGGGGTCGTGTCCGTCTCGTCCCAGGAATAGGGACTGGCACAGGTTACGACGGTGGCAAGATCAAGCCCGTTCATCTGCGGGGAGGCAACGGCCTTCGCCTGCAGGCTCGCATCGTCCATATCGAGCGTCGACATCACCCCGCGGAGCGACCCGTCCGACCGGAGCATCCTGGTGAGCATGCGCGTGTCCAACCCCTCCATCGCCATCACGTTGTGCTCCGTGAGCCACGCCGAGAGGCTCCGGTCAGCCCGGAAGTTACTGAATATACCGGAGGACTCGCGGACGAGGACCCCCCTGACCTGGGGGCGCGCAGACTCAAGATCTTCCCCGTTAATCCCGTAATTCCCGATCAAGGGATACGTCAGCGTCACAATCTGCCCGCAGTATGAGGGGTCGGTGAAGATCTCCTGGTATCCGGTCATGCTCGTGTTGAAGACGACCTCTCCCGTCACTTCCCCCGGAGCACCGAATGCATCTCCCGTAAATACAGTCCCGTTTTCAAGTGAGAGCTTTCCCTTCAATTCTTCCCCCAAAATCGAATGTGATTAATAATGCAACTTTGGATGCGGCGCCTCTTCCAGGTTGGTCGCAACTCCTTATTTCACAATTGATTACACGAAATATCTAACAGACTGATTTATCAACTGCGGGATGTGGAAATGTATGTGGACAACTTTGTGGATATCAATACCCTATTGCATACCCATCATCCCTGGGATCGGCTCCCCCGAGGTACCAGCCCCCTCCTGAATCGATCATCAGAGCCTGCGCGCGGGCTGTAGCTTCAACCTCCTGGAGAACGTATCCCATACTGACCAGGTTCCTCACGACATCGGCCTGAAGCGCCCGCCTTTCAAACAGGAGCGTATCGGGGATCCACTGATGATGCACGCGCGGAGCATCGACCGCCTCCTGTATCGTCATGCCGTAGTCGATCACATTGCATATGATCTGCGCTATAGAAGTCGGTATCCTGCTCCCGCCCCGCGCACCCAATACCATAAACGGCCTGTTGTCCCTGACGACGATCGTGGGCGCCATGGAACTGAGCATCCGCTTCCCCCCCGCAATCTCATTGCTGACCCCCCCCACAAGCGAATACATGTTCAGCGCTCCCGGTTTTGCCGTAAAATCATCCATCTCGTTATTGAGAAAGAACCCGGCCCCGTCCACGACCGCCTTGCACCCGAACAGCCCGTTAAGGGTAATCGTGACGCTCACGACGTTCCCGAAGCGGTCGGCAACGCAGTAGTGCGTCGTCTGGTGCGAGCCGTCCTCAGGGACTCCGCTTCCGATCCGGGTGCTCCTCTGTGCCCGCGCGCTGTCGAAATCAGCAATGCGGCGGGCGGCATACGATTTCGCGATGAGGCCCTCTACCGGCACCGCGACAAAGTCCGGGTCACCAAGATAGGCCGCCCTGTCCGCGAAGGCGCGCTGGCATGCCGAGGCGAAAAGATGAACTGATGCCGAGGAATTCCACCCCATGCGACGGCAATCGAACCTCTCCATCGAATTCAGTATCTGGAGGAGGATGATCCCGCCCGACGAAGGGGGGGGAGCCGTGAGGATCTCGTACCCGCGGTAGGTACCGCGGAGGGGATCCCGCTCGACGGAAGCGTAATCATGGAGATCGCCCGCCGTCATGATCCCCCCGTCCCTCCTCATTTCGGCAACAATCCTGGACGCCACATCGCCCGCGTAAAATCCCTCCGCCCCCCTGTCGATGATCGCGCGGAGCGTAGCGGCGAGGTCCCCCTGCCGGAGCGTGTCTCCCCACCGGTACGGTTTCCCGTTCCGGGTAAACGCCTTCATCGTTGCGGGGAAGAGTGAAAAACGGGGGATTTCTTCGGCGATTGTGCGGGCAAGCGAACCGGAGACGGCAAATCCGCCCTGCGCCAGTTTGAGGGCGGGCCCGATCACCTCCTCCCTCGTGAGCGATCCGTATTCCCTCAGCGCGGTCAGAAGCCCGTCGACCGTGCCGGGAACCCCCGAGGCAAGCGGGCCCAGGAGGCTTTTCCCCGGTACGGGTCTCCCTCCGGCGTCAAGATACATGTCGCGCGCGGCGGCAGCGGGAGCTTTTTCCCGGAAATCGATCATCGTCGATTCCCCCCCCGACATACGGATAAGCATGAACCCGCCGCCGCCGATATTTCCGGCCTCGGGATAGGTCACCGCGAGGACGAAACCGACCGCCACGGCGGCATCAACTGCATTCCCCCCCCTGCGGAGGATCTCAACTCCCGCGGCGGAGGCCAGTGAGTCGCCGGAGACCACCATCCCGTTCTTCGCCCTGACGGGAGAATGGGACGCGGCCTCCAGCCGCGGCGCCGGAGAAGCGAGAGCGAACGCGGCGGCGAGAAGGAGCGTCCTAGAAGGGAAGGTCATCGTTTGAGGCTCCCCCGGGAGCCGGCTCCGGCGCCGAAGGGGCCGCCGGCCCCTCCGCGGATGCGCCGGCGCTCTTCCCATCGAGCATGATCAGGCTGTCGGCGACGATCTCCGTCATATACTTCTTCGCGCCGGTGTTCTTGTCGTCGTAGCTGCGGGTCTGGATCTTCCCCTCGATGTACACCTTCTTCCCCTTTTTGAGCCATTCCCCGCATATCTCCGCCAGCTTCCTCCATGCAACGATGTTATGCCACTCCGTCCGTTCCTGCAGGTTTCCCTCCTGGTCCTTCCAGGACTCGTTCGTCGCGATCGTGAACGTTGCCACAGGGACGCCGCTCGATGTAAACCGGAGTTCGGGGTCTTTCCCGAGGTTTCCGATCAGCATCACTTTATTGAGACTCTTCGCCATGACGTTCGATCCTCCAGCAAATATGCAATAGACTAGTGAGAAATTGGGTTATTTTCAAGGTCACCCCGGAGCCGGGGATCCGGCGCGATGAGCACACCCCCGGGGCCGAGCAGATACA
>DATJPH010000146.1:0-5737 GCA_035506475.1 Bacteroidota bacterium
GATACCGATCGTCCTCACGCTTCGCCCTGCGGCGCCGCCGACGTCGGAGACATACACGATCCCGGCGTCGGCTTCATCGAGAACGATTTTGCTCAGGACCGATCGCACGTTCTCCTCGTAGGAAACGACGTTCCGGAGGACTGCCTCTCTGAATCCTCCCCGGAATTTCCCGCTTGCCTCGCACCTCGAGAGGAATTCGAGCGCGTATGCCCCGGCCGGCACATCCCTGTGGGCGAGCACGAGCTTGATCCCCGGATTTCCAAGATCTGCAATTGCGCGGATCATCCCTGCGCCGGTGCCGGGCAGCACGAGGGTGAGCCTGTTGCGGGTAAATATATTCACGGAAGCCGTGTCCATCCTCGGCCCCGCCGCGGCGATCTGCTTCATGTCGGCGGAGGCAAACACGTCGGCAGGCGCCCCCTGGAGTATCTGCTCGGCGAGCTGCTGAGACCCGGCAAAATTGTATCCGACGGTCAGGCCGGGATGTGCCGCGCTGAACTCCCTGCCGATCTTCTGAAACGCGTCATGGAGCGAAGCGGCGGCGAACACGACGATCTCTTCCCGCGCGGGCTCCTGGGCCCGGGCCGGCATGCCCGCCGCAATGAGCGCCGATGCCAGAAGGACGGAGATTTGAGTTTCCTGTCTCATATCCCTACATTCACACATTGCATTCTGCTGCGCCAACAGACGGAGCATACCCGATGGACAATCACCCCGACCCTGAAGTTGAGCTCCTCCGGCACACCTGCGCGACGCTTGCCTACCGTGCCGAAAAAGTGCTGAGAGACTTCCCCCCGCATGCCCGTGGACTCCGCATCGGGGAGGGGGTCCGCTCGCCCGCCGAGATACTCTCGCACCTGGGGGATCTCATGGACTGGGCTCTTTCTCTTGCCAGGGGAGCTCATGCCTGGCGGGAGATCCCGCCCAGGAAATGGGAGGACGACGTCGCCCGGTTTTTCGAGTCCCTCCGCCTCTTCGACCAGTTCCTTGCCTCGGGTGTGGCACCCGGGTCCCCCCCGGGAAAGCTCTTCCAGGGTCCGGTCGCTGATGCGCTGACGCACGTCGGCCAGATCGCCCTGATCCGCCGTGCGGCGGGCGTCCCTGTCAGAGGCGAAAACTACTTTCGCGCCCATATCGTTCCCGGGCGTGTCGGGACCGACCAGTCGGCCCGCAGGGTCGAATTCGACTGAGATCTAGGCGTCTTCCTTCTCCACCTCCGCCGAGATCTTTGCCAGCGGGAGGAGGAGGACAGAAAGGGCGATGCCGGCGGCCGGGTATATCACCTCGAAGACCACCTGTTTCTCCCAGAAGAGCCAGGCCGAACCGTATATCATCAGCGTCCCGAGAGCAACGAGGATGGGGATCGCAACCAGGGGTCGCGTCTTTGCGATCAGAAGGAGCGATGCGATCAGCACGGCAATCGTCGCAGGAATGTGCAGGTCGTCCCTGACAGAGGCACACCGGTCCTGCATCATATCCTTGAGCGCCAGCAGCGTCGGGTACGTTCCCATGAATATCCCCCCCGGGTTCTTCTCCACCGGGTCATACCACGAGACGAGGACGATTGTCCCCCGAATCTGATCGCTGAATTCCTGCAGGTCGTCTGCCGTCCGTGTCCCGCCGATGTCGTCCCACCGGTAAGAAAACTCGCCGCCGTCCCACCCGTCGACGCCCATCACCTTGAGAGGACCCATCGCCGGGCCGAAGCGGTAGGGCGCGATAGCCAGTCCGTGCGATGACACGGGGATCCTGTACTCCCCGAAGAGCACCATTCGTCCGGAACGGACCGGTCTCAACGACTCCGGGTAGTTCTTCCATTTCCTGAGTACGGCAATCGTAACATCCGGTATCGTATCACCGCCGGGCGGTCGAGTATGAGAGTAACTGGCGGGGACGAAGAATATCGACCTGTGCGTCCGGGGCGGATTGCCGTACTCCGCGGTCACCAGCCCCCAGTTCCTGACGACCGTGTCAGGAAGGGACATGGGCCCGTAGAAATTCCGGCTCTGCCACGAGATCGGGTCCCGCATGAAGTAATCGTTATTGACCGCAAAGACGACATCCCCGGCTGACTGGATCTCTGAGACGAGATCCTGGTAGTACGGATGGGGAGCGGGGTGGGGAAGATCAAGCACGATGACTCTTGCCCCCGCCGCGGTCAGGTCTTTTGTCACCCTGAGCATCATCTGGAGCCTCGACTCGGTTCCCCTCCCGTTTGTCGCCACGTACAACGTCTTTATCGGCACGGCAGCCTCCTGACCGCCAGCGCCGATCCAGTCGAACCTCTCAAGAAGCCGCAGGTTCTCCTCGAAGAGGATATCGTTTGCCGCCAGGACGCATATGAGGAGGAAGAGGAGGAGGGCAAGCATCGACAGCCGGAGCAGGAGCCCGCGTGTGGAGCGGGTTCTCCTCAGGGAGCGCTGCACGAGCGCGGCCGCGAGCCCTTTCTCTGCGACTGCCTGCAGGATCCCATGCAGCCTTCCTTCCCTGGAGAGATCCTTCAGCCTCATGCGAATCAGGACGACGACGAACAGTGAGGCGAATATCACGTATGCCGTGAATGAGTAATCAAAGTAATATCTCAGCGTGCCTCGGGAAAGGAAAAGGAACCCAACGGAAACGAGCGCGAACCCCGCAAGCATTGCCGCGTACTTCCATGTCGTACGGCGGGTTGTGGATACGGTCTGTGTCATGGGAGGGCTGGACGTTAACGGGATTTGAATGCAGGACGATCGATTGCCGGCCTGGCAAACGGAGACCCGGAAGGAGGCTGTGCATACTGCTCCCTCGCATTCCGCTCCCCCGCCCCTCCGGACTGCATCAGCGTGAGGCCCAGGACGACTGTCCAGAGGACGAGCATGACGAGCGCGATCGCCGCCGACGATACTGAAATGCTGATCCGCCTTCGCAGGAGACTGTGCGAGTGGAGCGTCCGATCCGAAGAGTTCAACCTTTCCGGCAGCGGGCCTTCCGAAAGCAGCTCCGCCTCCGCGTTCTTTATCCTGAGCAGCGAGCGGAGAAAATCCTGGCACCCCCGGCAGACCGCGATATGGCCGAAGAGGTCGGTTCCCGGTTTCACGGGCGGCTCACCGTCGACCATGCCGCTGATAAGAAGTTCATACTCTTCGCAGTGCATCGGCGTCCTCCTCTGCAAATATGGGGGCGAGCTTTGTGACAAGCGCCTTCCGTGCCTTGTGGAGGCGCGACCTGACGGCGCTTTCCGTGGAACCGGTGGCGATCGCGATCTCGGCGTATGAGAGATGCTGAAAGTCACGGAGGATCACGACCTCCCGGTAACCGGGGGGGAGGGCAGCGACCGCATTCCGGACGTGAACCCGGATCTCGTTTCGTTCCGCGGCGACGTGCGGGGTCTCGTCGTCCCGGCCTGCCTCGTCGAGTTCTTCCCGCTTGCCGTTTCTTCGGTCCCGGATCATCATCATCACGCGGTGTCGTGCGATGCCGAAGAGCCAGCCCCTGAACCGCTCCGGGGCGCTGAGTGCGGATGCGTCGCGAAGCGCGAGTATGAACGTCTCCTGCGTTGCGTCCTCTGCCTCATCCCTGTCTCCCAGCATCCGCGCGCAATAGGCATACACGGGGGTCCGGAACCTGTCGAAGAGGGTCCGGAAGGCCTCCGTGTCCCCGTTCCGGAGGAGCGCGGCAAGGACGTCAGTGTGGATTTCTGGGTTGGTCATCTCTCCGGGGGATGTCTGGCTGTCTGAAGGTGCGGAATTTGAAAAGAAGTTGCTCCGCGTTCATCAGATTCCCGGAACAGGCCGTAAATGCTGGATTTTCACCAGATTTGCAATCTCCCTCGCCCGGGCGTATATTATGTCATGGCAGATACCCGCACGCAGGAGACTGTGACCTTCGAGGATGAATGGGCCGATTGGTATCGGTTGACCCCGGCAGAACGCTGGCAGGAAAGCCAGCGCCTCTGGCTCTTCTTCATCGCTGCAGGAGGATCCCTCGATGACCAGCCCGATTCAGAAAGTCCTTTCTTCACTCTCCTCTCACCATGTCCGGTGCCTGCTTATCGGCGGCCAGGCGTGCATATTGTACGGCGGAGCCGAATTTAGCAGAGACGCCGATATTGCAGTACTCACCTCCCCTGAAAATCTCCAGCGACTCGAAGCGGCCCTCAAGGAACTGCAGGCGACTTCCATAGCTGTCCCCCCGTTCAATGCTGAGTATCTCCGGCGCGGCCACGCTGTCCACTTCAGGTGTGCCCATCCTGACGCCGCCAATATGCGCGTCGACGTCATTGCCGTGATGCGTGGTGTCGATTCGTTCGACGAAATCTGGTCCCGGCGGGCGACCGTCGAGGTCGCACCCGGAGAGTCCTACGACGTCATTGCGCTCCCTGATCTGGTCCGGTCGAAGAAGACACAGAGGGACAAGGACTGGCCGATGATCAGGCGGCTGATTGAAGCGAACTACGTTGCGAACAGGGAGCACCCGGCCCCGGAGCAGATAGAATTCTGGCTCCTGGAGTCGAGGACCCCTTCGCTCCTCAGGGAGGTCGCAGGTGCGCATCCAGAACTCGCCCGGCGCATGTCCGCGCGGCGGCCGTTCATTGGTTCAGTGGCTCTGATGGAGGATCGGGATATCGAAAGTGCGCTTGAGGAAGAAGAGAAGCGGGAGCGGGAACTGGACAGGGAGTACTGGAAGCCGCTCCGTGAAGAGCTTGAGAAGCTCCGCCTCGCGCGCTAAGGAGAGGCGCGCAACGGGGCATCACCGGTTGCCAGTCTGACATTCATCCAGAAGTTGATCTGCTCTCCCCTCGGTCCCGCACCGGGCCGGGGACCCCCCCTGCCTCTCCCGCCGGTTCGCCTCCCGCCAAATCCCCCTTCGGGTTCACCTTCCCCCTCCGGGCGTTCGACGGGGAGGTCCGCGGATGCCCTGTAGTCGGAGGTTTCCGCACCAAGGCCGATGACTGATCCTGTACCGGCGCCGATGCCGAATGGATGCGTCGAGCCCGCCGTCAACGGGATCCTGATCTCGTAGACGAGCGTATCTCTCTCCCTGCGAAATCCCGCCTGTATGCCTCCGGTGGCAAGTATGCTCATACGCTGGTGCTCTTTTTCCCCGGAGTAGAGCTCGATATCCGTCGGCGAGCTCCGCGGGAGTTGACGCTCTGCTATGGGTGCAGGCACATCCTCCTCTCCCGGTGCAGACCGCTCACCCGGGGGGGGCGCCGGGTAGTGTACCCCGAACGTCTTCCTGGACCCTCCCTTCGAGTCGAACCACCATGTGATCCCCCCGCGCACGAGGAGCCTCTGCATCCCGGGGTCGGCGGTGCGCAGACCGATATAGATGTACTCGCTGTCGTTGCATACCGTCCCGGTCACCCTTTTCTCCTCGAACGAGGATACAGGCCAGCGGGATCCGCGTGCGAAGAATTCGATGTCGCTGCTCTTCCAGTGGCTGGCGATTTCCGCAGTACCGCAGCCTGCAAGTGCTGCCGCAGCTGCCAGGACCATTGTGCCGAACGAGTTTTGCCTGCGCATATGATTACTCCAGTCCGAATACGGCGGTGAACTCGAAGCTCAGGGTGTCTTCGACAGGGATCATGAGGAGCGAGGGCCTCTCGATGTTGAATGCGGCGAGGCTGAGCGCGAACGACCCGTTCACGGCGAGTTTGTCCGCGCTCCAGTGCACGACCGCCCCAGCCGTCATATCCTTCGTGACGCCGTGGAACGTGACTTTTCCCGCTATGAAGAGACTGTCCCCCTTTTGC
>DATJPH010000147.1:0-6841 GCA_035506475.1 Bacteroidota bacterium
CCTTCGGGCTTCTCCGGTTCGTTCTGCTGGGGATATTCCTCGTCGTGCTCTACATCAGCCTGGACCTCGACGACTTCACGACGGGCGCGATCTATTCCATCGTCGCCTACCTGTGGACGTTCGTCAGCTCGTCGGAGTACCTCCCCGAGCTCATGGAAAGCTGGTCGTCCCTGAAAGACATCTCCACCAGACTCAGGAGCGAGCAGGTATGAGCCCACCGACCCCCCTCCATCCGCAACAGGTATCCCCATGAACACTCCATCAGGCCCCGGGGCACCGTTCAGGCGGATCGCCGCCGCCGGTGCGTTCAGCGCGTGCGCAGCCGTGGCGCTCGGTGCCTTCGGCGCGCACGGCCTCAGGCAAACGATCCCGCCGGACATGCTGGCGGTCTACGAAACCGGCGTCCGGTACCAGATGTATCATGCGCTCGGTCTGATCGCAGCGGGGCTGGCGGGGCTCGCACAGGGTGCGGCCGGCCGCCGGCTGCTCGGCGCCGCCGCCTGGGCATTCGCGATCGGGACGCTCCTGTTTTCAGGGAGCCTCTACGGCCTCGCACTGACCGGGATCCGCTGGCTCGGCGCGGTCACACCCGCCGGGGGACTGGCATTCCTGGCCGGGTGGGCACTCCTCGGCCTGGCCCTGCTCGGGAGGGGACAAAGTTGAAATTTTTCCGGAAAATGGCGATACTGAGAGATTCCGGCTCTGCAATCAGCAGGAGAAGTCCGCAGTGATCAAGAAGATGCTCGCATTCCTCGCCATCGTGGCTCTGGGCGTCCTGTTCTGGTTTGCGTTCGCCATCTGGACGGGCCTCTACTCGATCTACTCGATCCCTCCCTCCCCGGGGGAGCCCGACGGGTCGACGCTCATCGTCTCGCGCGATGAAGGGGAACCCATGTTCAATTCCCCGCAGTACAAAGCGCCCCCGAAGAAGCCTGAAAAGGCAAGCGGGATCGGATTCGGGTCGGCGTACAAGCCGAAGCGGCCGCTCGATCAGAGGACGATCGTCGAACTCCCGTACATCGAGTGGGCGTACCAGAAATCCCTTGAGCCTCCGCCCGACGACGCCCCTGCGTATTGAAACTTTTCTCCCCGGGGTGTCGTTTGAAGAGCGGCGCACCGCCGTTCACCGGTTGAGCATCGCCACTCGCCGAATGACGTGCCGTCCGCCGGATCCGCCGGCGTATATTTGACCCCGCAACCAGAACTCTGTTCGTCCACGTGACCATGGCATCAGAAAAACCCGATATCACGAGCCTCCGGATCGACCGGACCGGAGGAGCGCCCCCACCGCCGGAGCGGAAGAGGTGGAAGTACATACTCCCTGTTGTCGTGCTGGCCCTCGCCGCCGTCGGATTCGCGGCACTGCGCGGCGTCCTGAGCGCGGCCGTCGAGGTTGAGACGACCTCAGCGACGCTCACATTCCCCTCCCAGGCACATTCCGTCCTCACCGCCAACGGCTACGTCGTGGCCCAGCGGAAGGCCGCGGTCGCATCAAAAGGGACGGGGCGGCTTGTCTATCTCGGCGTGGAGGAGGGGGACAGAGTCAGGAAAGGGGAGGTCATCGCCCGGCTCGACGATCAGGACATGGTCGCGGCCCTGGCAAAGGCGAAGGCCGACCTCGAAGTCGCGCGCGCCGATTCCTTCGGCACGGCAAACACGCTGGAGAGGACGAAATCGCTCTTCGGCGCGAACCTGGCGTCCCGCGCGGACATGGACCTCGCCGAGGCGCAATACCTCCGGGTCATCGCCTCCATCCGGTCGGCCCGTGCGGCGGTCGCACAGGCGGAGGTCGCGCTCGAGTACACGAGGGTGCGGGCCCCGTTCGACGGGACCGTTCTCACGAAGGACGCCGACGTGGGCGAGGTCGTGGCGCCGTTCGCGTCGTCGGCCAACTCGCGCGGGGCCGTCGTCTCCATGGCGGACATGACGTCGCTCCAGGTCGAGGCTGACGTCTCCGAATCCAATATCACGCGGGTCAGCGTGGGGCAGCCCTGCGAGATCACGCTCGACGCCTATCCCGATACCCGCTACCGGGGCACGGTCCACAAGATCGTCCCCACGGCGGACAGGGCGAAAGCCACGGTGCTGACAAAGGTCGCATTCCGGGAGCTCGACGGCCGGGTGCTCCCCGACATGAGCGCGAAGGTGGCGTTCCTTGGGGAAGAGCTGACCGACGCAGCGGCCTCGGCACCCGCAAAGCTGACAGTCCCCGCCACGGCGGTGGCGGAGCGGGACGGCCGGAAGGTCGTCTTCACGGTCCAGGACGGGACCGCCAGAGAGACCCCCGTCGTCACGGGAGAGCTGCTCGGCACGCAGACCGTCATCACGCAGGGTCTCACGCAGGGTGAAACAGTCGTCAACCGGCCGCCCGCCACGCTCTCCGGCGGCACGAAGGTGAAAACGAAATAGAGGTCCATCGTTCATTCGGAGATGCCCATGTCACAGAACGGCACAATGATCAGGGTCGATCACGTCACAAAATCGTACCGGCGCGACAGCATCGAGATCCCGGTTCTCCGCGACATTTCGATCGACGTCCCGGCGGGGGAATTCCTTGCCCTGATGGGCCCCTCGGGCTCGGGGAAGACAACGCTCCTGAACCTCATCGCCGGCATCGACCGCCCGAACGCGGGAAAGGTCGTCGTCAACGGGACGGATATCGCCCTTCTTGGCGAGTCCGAACTCGCACGGTGGCGCGCACGGCACGTCGGGTTCATCTTCCAGTTCTACAACCTCCTCCCCGTCCTGACGGCGTTCGAGAACGTGGAGCTCCCCCTCCTGCTGACCGGGCTTTCCCGGAAGGAGAAACGGGAGCACGTCGAGGCGGCCCTGCAGCTCGTGGGGCTCGGCGACAGGATCCACCACTATCCGAAACAGCTCTCCGGGGGCCAGGAGCAGCGGGTGGCGATCGCGCGTGCGATCGTGACCGACCCGACGATCCTCGTGGCCGACGAACCGACCGGCGATCTCGACAAAGTATCGGCGGGCGAAATCATGGAGCTGCTCGACAGGCTCAACAAGGAGTTCAAGAAGACCATCGTCATGGTCACGCATGATCCGCGCGCCGCGGAACGGGCGCACAAGGCGATGCATCTCGACAAGGGCGAACTGACAAGCTGAGGGATTCCATGTTCATTATCCGGCTCGTATTGAAGAACTCGCTCCGCCACAAGCTCAGGACCACGCTG
This sequence comes from Bacteroidota bacterium, assembly GCA_035506475.1. Lineage (GTDB taxonomy): Bacteria > Bacteroidota > Ignavibacteria > UBA10030 > UBA6906 > Fen-1273. The sequence goes on from DATJPH010000147.1 coordinate 3,189, forward strand.
ACGATCCTGGGGGTCGCGATCGCCGTCATGTCGTTCGGCTTCATGCGGACGATCGTGACCGCGTGGTCGGCCGGGGTCCAGGCGTCCGCCGAGAACAGGATGATCACGCGCCAGGCGGTGTCGTTCATCTTCCCGCTCCCGTACTCCTGCCTCCAGCAGATCCGGGACGTCCCCGGGGTCACGGAGGTCTCGTATGCAAACTGGTTCGGCGGGGTATACAAGGACGCCGCCGACTGGAAGAACTTCTTTCCCCGGATCGCGGTGGACCCGGAGACCTATTTTTCGCTCTACCCGGAATACATCCTCCCGGCCGACCAGTTCGCGGAATTCAAGAAAGAGCGGAACTCCTGCGTCGTCGGCGAGAAGCTCGCCCGGGAACACGGCTTCAAGCTGGGGGATATCATCCCGATCGAGGGGGACATCTACCCGGGACGGTGGGAGTTCGTCGTCCGGGGGATTTACAGGGGGAGGGACCCGTCGACGGACGAGACGCAGATGTTCTTCCACTGGGACTACCTGAACGAACAGGTACGCATCAATCAGCCCGGACGGGAGGGGAACGTCGGCTGGTACGTCCTGAGCGTCGGGAAACCCGAGGACATGCCCCGCGTGGCGAAGACGATCGACGACCGCTACATGAATTCCCGCTCCTCGACGAAAACCGAGACGGAACGGCAGTTCCAGCAGGGGTTCGTCTCCATGTCGAGCGCCATCATCAGCTCGCTTGAGGCCGTCTCGTACGTGATCATCGGCATCATCCTTCTCGTCCTTGCCAACACGATCGTGATGGCGGCGCGGGAACGGACGAAGGAGTACGCGGTCCTCAAAACGCTCGGCTTTTCCGCGATCCACGTCGTCGGGCTGATCGCCGGCGAGTCGATGCTTATCGCCTCGGCGGGATGCGCGATCGGCCTTGCCCTGACGTTCCCCATGGCGATGGGATTTGGAAAAGCGTTCCCGACGTTCTTCCCGGTGTTCAACGTGGAAACAGTCACCATCATCCTGGCCGTCTCCGTGGCGCTCCTTGCCGGCGTCGCCGCCGCGCTCTTCCCGTCGACGCGCGCCGTGCGGATGAGGATCGTCGACGGCCTCAGATCAATCGACTGACACTATGAAAATTCCCTTTTCGTATACATGGAGAAGCCTCTGGGCCCGGAGGCTGACAACGACACTGACGCTGGGGGGCATCGCGCTCGTCGTGTTCGTCTTCGCCTCCGTCCTCATGCTCTCGCACGGGGTGGAGCAGACGATGATCGACACCGGATCGGACGACAACGTGATCGTCCTCCGGCGCTCGGCGAACTCCGAGCTCGTCAGCCAGATCGACAGGGACGCGGCGAACCTCATCAGGACGAATCCGGGGATCGCGACCGGCCCCGACGGAAAACCCGTCGCCTCCACCGAGGTCGTCGTCATCATCAACCTCTTCCTGAAAGACGGGACCGGGATGGGGAACATCACCGTCCGGGGCGTCTCCCCCGGGGCGCTTCCGCTCCGCCCCCAGGTGAGGATCGTCGAGGGGCAGATGTTCCGGTTCGGCAGCCGCGAGATCATCGTCGGGTCGAGCATCGCGAAGCGGTACAAAGGCGCGGGGATCGGGGAGCAGATCAGGTTCGGTGACGCCATGTGGACCGTCGTCGGGCACTTCGACGCGGACGGGAGCGGGTTCGAGTCGGAGATCTGGGGGGACGTGGAGCAGCTCATGCCCTCATTCGGGCGGCCCGTGTTTTCGTCGATGACGCTGAAGCTCAGGAACGCGGCCGATTTTGAGGGGGTGAAGAAGCAGATCGAGGCCGACCCCAGGACGCAGTACACGGAGCTGAAGCGGGAGAAGGACTATTATGCCGAGCAGTCGAAGATGATGTCCGATTTCATCAAGATCCTCGGCCTCATCGTCACGATCATCTTCAGCGTCGGCGCCGTGATCGGCGCAATGATCACCATGTACGCCGCCGTGGCAAACAGGACGGTGGAGATCGGGACGCTCCGCGCCCTCGGCTTCCAGCGCCGGAGCGTGCTCAGCGCGTTCCTTGTGGAGAGCGTATTCCTCTCGCTGATCGGCGGGGGCGCGGGGGTGCTCCTGGCCTCCGTCATGTCGTTCGTCAGGATCGCAACGGTGAATTTCAGCACGTTTTCCGAGCTCGCCTTCGGGTTCACGCTCTCCCCGTCGATCGTCGTGAGCTCCTTGATCTTCTCGACCCTGATGGGGATCGCCGGAGGGTTCCTTCCGGCGGTGAGGGCCTCGCGGCTCAACATCCTCGCGGCGCTCAGGTCCGCATGAGGACACCGCGCGCCGCACAGGCCCGCGCGAGAGTCAACTCACCGCGCGCGCGAGCCAGCGGACAAGCGGCATCGTGTCGGTAAAGACGACCGCCACGGTTTCAAGGAACCGGGGTGCCGTGCAGGCCCGTTCATCGAGTTCGACGCCAGCGAAGAACTGCTTGTGGCGGAGATGCTCGATCATCGGATGGTCGGGCCGGTAGCCGAGCGGCGCGCGCGAAAGCATCTCCCCCTGGATCCCCCCGAGCTTCTTCCTGAACCTGGGTGACCGGACGACCGCCAGGTACTCGTCGGGCGAGTCCGCGATCGAGCGCCGTATCGCCTTGAGCTGCTCCCCCGTCGGCATGTACAGCCCCCCGCCGATCCAGACTTCATCGGTCCCGACGCCGACGTAGAGCCCCGGCGACTCCGTGTTCCCCTTCATGCTCCTCAGTCCGAACCACGCAGCGACGTTCGTCTTGTACGGCGTCTTATTTTTGCTGAACCTCGTGTCCCTGTAGATCCGGAATATCGATTTCCTGGGGTTGAATTCGACCTCGGGGACGTCATCGTGCAGCCGGGCGGCGAGCCCGGCGATGAGGCACTCCATGGGGAACCGGACGTTCTCCTGGTATTCCGCCTTCCGGGCCTGGAACCAGGGGCGGTTGTTGTTCTTTTTCAGCCTGTGGAGAAACGCGAGCCCTGACCGGGGGAATCCGGCAAACGGCGGGTAGAGGAAATCTTCGAGAGGAGCGGATTTCGGCATAGGAAGATCCCGGGAAATTGGACGATCTTGTATAGTATCAAATTGTCAATTGCTGATCAAGATCCCGGAGGAAGAGATGCGGAAAAGCTTCGCGCCTCCCCCCATGTCGACCGGGTCGCCGGTATTGCCGTTGAAGAAGACGACCGTGCACACGGGGCCCGTGAAGGAGAGCCTGACGAATCCGGGGAGAGATTCCCCCCGTGCGGATGGGTCGGTCACCGCCGAAGTGAAGAGGGAGGGCGGTTGGGGAAATCGGACGCGCGAGGGAACAGAGACCGCCCCGGAGACGATCTGGATCGACGGGAAAGGATCATCGGCCGCCTGCGGACCCGGGGTCGCAATGAGCTGGAGGCTGTGATCGTGCGCCGAGAGTGCAAACTGGATCTTCACTCCCCCTGCGCGGATGACTCCCGCGAGAGAGTCGACGAGCGCCCTGTAGCGCCCCGCGCAGAGATCCTCCGGATCGAGCGTGTTCCTTATCCACGAGAGCGCGCTCGAGTCCCTGTCGCACGGGGGAACGTACTCCACGGTGCCGGACTCGTCGTCCCAGTCGGTATACCCGGCATGTTCGCCCGCCGAGACAAACGGGTGATGCGTACAGAATATCCTCCACACAAGATGCGGCCTG
>DATJPH010000148.1:0-5608 GCA_035506475.1 Bacteroidota bacterium
GGGGGCGTTCTCATTCGGGGGCGGGTTCGCCCGGGCCGACATCCTCGTGCCGGCCGGGCGCTCGGGGTGGGACCTCATCGAAGTGAAAAGCTCGACGGAGCTCAAGGATGTCCACGTCGAGGATGTGGCATTGCAGAAGTACGTCTACGCCGGGGCTGGGCTGGATATCCGGAGGTGCGAGGTGATGCTGATCGACACGTCGTACGTCCGGCGAGGCGCGGTCGAGCCCGCGAAGCTCTTCTTCAGGACGGACGTGACCACCGACGTGGACGCGATCCTCCCTGAGGTCGGCGAGCGTCTCGCGAAAATGGCGGACGTGATCAGGCTGAAGCGGTGTCCCCCGGTCAGTATCGGGCCGCAGTGCACGGTGCCGTACGGCTGCCCGATGATGCAGATCTGTTGGGAGTTCCTCCCGGCTCGCAGCGTCCTCGGCATCGCCCGTATCAGCGCGAAGAAGTGGGACCTGCTCGGGAAAGGGATTCTCCTGGCCGCCGACATCCCGCGCGATTTCCCCCTGAGCGCGCTCCAGAAGATACAGGTCGATGCTGCGCGGACGGGGAAGAAGCGCGTGGACAGGGACGCGATCCGGAAATTTCTTTCGACGATCGAGTATCCCCTCTGGTTCCTGGATTTCGAGACGTTCGGCACCGCGATCCCGCTTTTTGACGAGTCAAGCCCGTTCGAGAATATCCCGTTTCAATTCTCGCTGCACATCGTGAAGAAAAAGGGGGGAACCCCAGAGCATCACGGGTTCCTGGCGGAGGCGAAGGATGACCCGCGACCGGCGCTCATCGACGCGCTCGCCGGCCTGATCGGCGGGACCGGCTCCGTGATCGCTTACCATGCGTCGTTCGAGAAGGGCGTCATCAGGAACCTCAGCGAGCATTTTCCCCGCCTCTCGAAATTCCGGGACTCGGTTGAAGAGAGACTGGTCGACCTTGAAGACCCGTTCAAATCGCTCGCCTGGTATCACCCGGACCAGGAAGGGAGCTCGTCGATCAAAGCGGTCCTGCCGGCGCTGACAGGGAGGTCGTACGTGGGGCTGGACATTGCGGAGGGCGGCACGGCGAGCCGCGAGTTTCTCCGTGTGACGTTCGGGGATGTCCCTGCTGCCGAGCGGGCGAAGACGCGCCGGCAACTCGAAGAATATTGCGCCCTGGACACTTCCGGGATGATCTCTGTGCTCGAAGCTCTCCAATCCAGCGTCGAATAACCCCGTCCCCCCCCCCCGGGGTCTCCCCTGGTAATTATTTCATATCCCGCCTGACGGGTTCCTGCCTCGTTGCTCCGATTCGCAGATTTGACGATAGCCGCCTCCGACCTTCCGTAAAACCGCCGATTCAGGAGCGTATTTGCCTCGTGGCATGGAGATTGTCTACACCTCACCGCTCCCGTTCCGATGGGATTGAGAGTGGCCTTGGAAGAAGGGGTGAGTGATGAGAGAACGCGCCGGTACGATCCCGGGAGCCGCATTTGAATCCCCGCCGTACACGCCTCCGGTAAACCAGTTCGCCGACGTTGCAGCATGGGCGCCGATCGGCCTCTTCAGGGTCCGCCGTGACGGTACTTTCCTCGCCGCCAACCGGCGGCTCGCCGAGATGCTCGGGTATGCCGGAACGGAAGACCTGCTCGCCCGCAACCTCGAACGCGATATCTATTTTGACCCCGCGCAGCGCCGTACGCTTCTCGCGCTCGTGGAAATACACGGTGCGGCGCTTCGCCTGGAAGCGCGCTGGCGGACGCGCTCCGGCTCCACGATCTGGGTTGAGCTCACGGGACATGCTCTCCCGGATGAGGAAGGAGCCCCCGCCCCGGCATTCGAGGGGCTCGACGGTCTCGAGGCAACCGCTGAAATCCAGCGGACGGCTCCCCGCCCCGTCGTCCTCCTCACCGCGCACGAGAGCCCGGACCTGGTCGCCAGGGCCGGGAGGGCGGGCCAAGGGGGGTACCTCGTCAAGCCCACGACCCCGGAGGAGCTGGAGCGCACGCTGGCGATCGCCCTGGCCAGGTTCGGCGACCTGGTGGAGCTCCGGCGCCTGAACAGGGAGCTCTCGGATGCACTGGCAAGCGTGAAAATGCTCTCCGGGCTCCTCCCGATCTGCGCAAACTGCAAGAAGATCAGGGACGACCGGGGATACTGGGTCGCCGTGGAGGTCTACATTATGGCGCACACGGAAGCCCGGTTCTCGCACGGTTGCTGCCCTGAGTGCAGGCAGAAACTCTACCCGGGGATGGCGAACGGAGGCTGACCCACCCCGCAGAACCAACCCCGAATTCCCCGTGTTCCAACACCCGGCGGGCCTCCCCGGGGTAACATTGGCACCCCGCGCCGGCCCCGGCCGCACACCTGCGCTCCGCGTACGAATTATTCTCTGTTGACCTGTCCGGTTTTCCCCTCCCCGTTCGTCATTACGATACAGGGGCGGGAATCAATCACTCTTATCGGGGATTGTGACATGAAGGATTTCCTTCTTCTCTTCAGGGGCGGCAATGACATGACGGCGATGCGGGAATCGCCCGAGAACTACCAGCAGCACCTGGTGAAATGGAAGGCCTGGATGGAGGCGCTCGGGAAACAGGGGAAGTTCCTCGGGGGGCAGCCGCTCTCGGGCGAGGCCAGGGTCATCAGCGGGAGCAAAAAGGTTGTCACCGACGGCCCGTACGTGGAGGGAAAGGAGATCATCGGGGGGTACCTCCTGGTCAGGGCGGCCGACATGAAAGAGGCCGTGCGCCTCTCCAGCGACTGCCCGATCTTCGAGGCCGACGGCATCGTCGAGGTCAGGGAAATCCGGGAGCTTGAGGCCTGACATGCGCGAGGGGGCCAATACGTCGGTCACGTCGCTCGTCGACCATCTCTTCCGGCACGAATCGGGAAGGATGGTCTCCGCGCTTACCCGCATATTCGGGATACACAATCTCGCACTTGCGGAGGACGTGGTGCAGGAGGCGTTCCTGAAGGCGTGCCAGGAGTGGCGCCTGAATCCGATCCCCCCCAACCCTTCCGCGTGGCTCCTCGTGACCGCACGGAACCGGGCGATCGATGCGATCCGCCGGCACAGGCACCAGGTCGCGTTTTCCGAGGATATCACGCACCTGTTGAACTCCGAGTACACCGCCGCAGGCACGGTGGACGGGATGTTCCTCGACGACGAAATCGCCGACAGCCAGCTTCGCATGATCTTCACGTGCTGCCACCCTGCGCTGCCGGCGGAGATGCGCATTCCCCTGACGCTCCGCACGCTTTCCGGGTTCGGCATACAGGAGATCGCCGCAGCGCTCCTCACGAACGGGGAGACGATAACCAAGCGGCTCTACCGGGCCCGCCAGTGCATCCGCGAACAGGAGATCAGGTTCGAGATCCCGGCGGGGGGAGACCTCGAGAAGCGCCTCGAGACCGTCTACACGGTGCTCTATCTCCTGTTCAACGAAGGGTATAACTCGGGGAGGGCCGGCGAGTTGATCCGGAAGGATCTCTGTGCGGAGGCGATGCGCCTCTGCCTCCTCCTTTCGCAGCACCGGGTCGGCGACCGTCCCAGGACCTATGCCCTTCTCTCGCTGATGTGCTTCCACGCGTCCCGGTTCGACAGCCGGATGACGCGCGACAACGAGATCGTGCTCCTGCAGGACCAGGACCGCTCCACATGGGACGGCGAGCTCATCCGGCGCGGCGAGTACTATCTCGGCAGGGCCGCGGAAGGGGAGGAGGTGTCGGAGTACCACATCGAGGCGGCGATTTCGGCGCAGTACGCGCTGGCGCCCTCCTTCCATGAGACCGACTGGATACTCATCGCGGGCCTGTATGACGCGCTCCTGACGCTGAAGGCGAACCCCCTGGTGAAGCTCAACAGGGCCGTGGTGCTCGGCCGGATCCACGGCCCGCAGGTGGCCATCGAGGAGATACACCGGATCGACGGGTGGGAACGCCTCGCCTCCCGTCACTATCTCTACAATGCGGTGCTGGGGCAGCTCTACATCGAGGCGGACGATCACATCCGCGCCCGCGAATGCATCACCCGGGCCGGGGCGCTCACAACTTCCGAGGCCGAGAAGAGGCTCCTGGCCCGCAAGCTCGACACGCTGCGCCCCCCGAACTAGCGCGTACACGCAACCCCCGTCATTGCGAGCGCTCAGACCCTGTCATTGCGAGCACTCAGACCCTGTCATTGCGAGCACTCAGACCCTGTCATTGCGAGCGTTTGTTGCGAAGCAATCTCGTCCAAAAATAACCGGAGCCCCCATGCCCAAAACAATCGTCCAGACCGTCTCATTCAATGCGCCTCCCGAAACGCTCTACAGGCTCTACACAGATTCGAAGCAGCACACTGCGGCGATCGGGGCGAAGTCGATCATCAGCACGAAGGTGGGCGGAAGGTGCGCGGCATACCAGGAGAGACTGACCGGCGTGACGCTCGGCGTGGTCAAGAACAGGGTGTTTGTTCAGACCTGGCGATCCGACGACTGGACGCAGGACCAGGCCGATTCCGTCCTCACGCTCTTTTTCGAGAAGGAGGGGAAGGGGGGACGCCTCACGATGGTTCACGCGAACATTCCCGACGACCACTACCCGGGGATCAAGCCAGGGTGGACGACATACTACTGGGATCCCTGGAAAAAATACCTGGCCGGAAAATCGAAACGCAAGTAACAGGTCACGACCCGTCATTGCGAGGAGCGTTTCACAGCGACCAAGCAATCTCGTCGGTCGTTTCATCAACTATACCATCATGGAGGGTAGGTATGACGGAGAAGGAAATGTTCCTGAGCAACTGGCAGCGTGAATTCGGCACGACGATGAAGATCCTGAAGCAGATGCCCCCCGAGAAATCCGGCTTCAAGCCACCTGCTGAGAAGGTCCGCACGGCCAAGGAGCTGGCCACCGTGTTCATCCAGGAGCTTGGCCTCGTCGACGGCGTGGTGAAGGGGAAGATCGAGTTCGGCCCGCCCCCCTCGTACGCGACGTACCCGGAGGTGCTGAAAGGGTACGAGACGCGCCAGAAGGAGATGATGGAGAAGGTCGAGCGGATGTCCGAAAGCGAGTGGAACTCGAAGATCACCGCCCTCGTGGGCCCGAAGAAGACCGCCGAGGTCAGGAAGGCGGACATGCTCTGGATGGTGCTCAGCGACAGCATCCACCACCGGGGGCAGTTCTCGCTCTACCTGCGGATGGTGGGGGCGAAGGTTCCGTCAATCTACGGCCCCTCCGCCGACGAGCCCTGGATGTAGCCGTCCTGCGTTCTCACGCGGGGGATTGCTTCGCACAAAACGACCGCAATGACGGGGCAGAGCCTGAGGCCTGTCATTGCGAGGCGCTTCTCAGCCGAAGCAATCCCCCGCATTTTATCCTCCCTCCATGCAGTTCGTCCCCCCGGTTTGTCATTCCGTCCGGTTTCTGCGCCTTTTCCCCGCGTTCCCGCGTATATTGAGCCAAAAGCACGGCGCCCCGGCGCCGGCCGCGCTCAGAGCAATAGGAGGGAGAAACGGTGCAACCATTCATTCACACGCAGGATCTCGTCAAGCAGTATGCCCTGGGAAGCGTGACGGTGCCCGCGCTCCGCAACGTCACGCTGAGTATGGACAAGGGGGAATTTGCCACGATCTGCGGCCCCTC
>DATJPH010000149.1:0-2433 GCA_035506475.1 Bacteroidota bacterium
CCCGGGAGAATCGAGCTCGAGCGGGAAAGCGTATGAGTCCTGTCGAACGAAAGCCTGACCTCGAGATCCTTCAGTATCCCCCTGTCGGTCCCGGAGAGCGAGCCCGCATTCCCGAGTGAATCTAGAAACCCGGCAATCTCACTCCGCGAAAGGGGGAGCATCCCCCAGTGAAAACCGGTCAATGCCCCGTTGACTTCCTGGCGGAGGAGGAACCTGTACACCGGATCTGAGGGGGGAATAAGGTCCCTCTGTGCCAGGAGGGGTGTGCCGGCAAAGGTGACGAGGCTGACCAGGAGTACGCACGTTCTGGCTGGATGCATGGAGGAGAAACTACGACTACCTGCGCTCACAATCAACTGGCGCGGCTCCAGCGACACACACTTGATTTCGGCGTCACACAGGGGTACATTGCCCGGGACTGTATCGACCGGACCCCCGATGGCGGAAACAGAACATACGCTCGTCAGCCAGCTGCTGGCGTACCTGAAAGCCGAGGGGATGGAAATCAAGGGAGCAAGGGGGATCAGCGGCATGGAGGTCCCCCCTGCTGTCGCCAATGACGGCTACGGAACTGCGCGTCCGCGGCGCCCGGACGTGATAGGATTTGACCCGGGCAAGAGGAGAATAGTCTTTGGGATTGTGAGGCCGGACAGGGAGAGCCTGGACAGCGAAGACGCGCTTGAAGAGTACAACGTGTTCCTGGACCACAATGCGGGGGCGGGCGATCAGGCTTCCGTCCTGTACGTCATCATGCCCGAAGAACTCCTGGCGGAGTTCACCTCACTTGTCACGCACTACATACACCGGGAGTACTGGCACCGGCTCATCCCGGTGGGTGCTACTGGCGCGAGTCAGCGGGAGCAACGTGTATGATCAGCTCCTGCCCCGCGAATATCTTGTTGCGCGTGATGTCATTCCAGCTCTTGAGATCGCGCGCCTCGACGTTGTGGGCCCTGGCGATATCCCAGATTGTGTCCCCCTTCTTCACGCGGTAAATCAGGACTTTGTCTCCGTTTGAGCCCCCTTTGACCTGCTGGGCTGCTTTGGGATCCTGGGCGGGTGCCACACGCCCTTCGTCATGGATCGCGAGCTCCTGACCGGCCCTGATCCGGCTCGTCTTGAGGTGGTTCCATTTCTTGAGCTCGGCGATCGTCACACCCCTGTCCTGCGCGATCTTCTCGAGCGTCTCCCCCTTCTTCACGGTGTGGGTCTTCGAAGCATCCCCCCCGCTATCATCTCCCGACGCGATGTCCTGTTTCTGCGGAAGCGTCGCCTGCTTCTGGGCGAAGGTCATGTCGTCGATCTTTTCGTAGCGCGCAACCTCATGTTTGTCGACCCAGATCGCGAGCTCGGCGCCTGCGCGGATGGGTCTCCCGTACGCCAGATCGTTCCAGTTCCGGATGTCAGCCGCCCTGCACCCGTACCATTCGGCGATATGCCCTATGGTATCCCCCTTCTTCACGTTGTACGTCAGCTTCTTCTTGTCGTGCGTGTCGGCCGGCTGGTGCGTCCTGGCAAAAGAGAGGGCGCGAGCGATCCGCGACTTCCCGTCACTGTGATGCGCCGCGTAGTCGTCCCTGTCGCGAAGCGACGGATCCATACTCGAAGATGTCGCCACAAGTCCCGCATAACGCTCGGAACCCCGCGGCACGGGGATCGCGATGTTTTTCCCGACGGAAAGCCTCCTCGACGAGGAGAGGTGGTTTGCTTCCTGAATGATCGACGCCGGGATGCCGTATTTCTTCCCGATCATCGCCAGGGTCTCCCCTTTGCGGACCGTATGCACGATCCAGTCTCTCTTCTTGTCGTCGGGGATCTGCGCGTAGCGCTTGTTGAACCTCTCCGACGACCCGGCGGGGATCCGGATTTCGTACCCCTTCATCCCGGGCGGCGTGCACCACTGCACAAGCTCCGGATTCAGAAGCTTCATGACGTCGGGATCGGTCCCCGCGCAGTCGGCAAGCACGTCGAGATCGACGCAGCCGTCGACTTTCACCTTGTCGAACGTGAGGGGCTGTTCGGGCGTGATGTCCGTGAACCCGTACGCCGATGGGTTCAGGCAGATCAGCGTCACGGCGATGTACTGCGGGACGTAGTTCCTTGTTTCTCTCGGGAGCTTCCTGCGCATCTCCCAGAAATCGGTGGAGCCGCTTCTGCGGATTCCCCTGTAGACGCGCCCCGCACCCGAATTGTACGCCGCGAGCGCCAGGTACCAATCGTTAAATTCATCGTGAAGGTCGCGCAGGTGCCTGGCCGCCGCGCGGGTGGCCTTTTCGAAGTCACGGCGCTCGTCGTACCAGAAATTTCCCGTCAGACCGTACAGGCGGCCGGTCCCCTTGACGAACTGCCACATGCCGACTGCCTTCCGCCACGACCGGGCCACGGGGTTCAGTCCGCTCTCGGGCATCGACAGGTAGATGATCTCCTCAGGCA
>DATJPH010000150.1:0-7035 GCA_035506475.1 Bacteroidota bacterium
ATTTTTGAGACATCGCCCGCCGTTACCCCCTCCCCTCCTCCGGTGATGACGATATCCAGGCGGGGGGCGGGGACCTCCCTGACGGTGATCTCCACTTTTGCCTCGGCGGACGCCGGTCCCGGCTCTCCCCTGACGATTATCGAGAGGAGCCCCTTCTGCGAGGGTGCATCCTCGGCGGCGGAAACGGCGATCTTCTCTGTCCGGACCTCGCCCGGCTTCATGTCGCCGAGTGAGTCGACGCGGACGATCTGAAGGTCTCTCAGCGCTCCGCCCGGAGCAAACATCACGATCGTCCCCCGGGCCGTTGCGGTCCCGCTGTTGGTAACTGTCACCACGAGCGTCCCGGCTCCGTTTGCATTCAACCAGGTCGTCCCGTTCTCCCCGAGGAAGTCCCCCCGTACGGCAAGTACCGGTTTGCCGAACGAGAAGGTCGGTGTGCGGACGGATACCTGTCCGGGACACGCGGTGACAGAAGCGAGTATCAATCCGATCAGGAATCTGCTGTGCATGCGACACTTCCCGTCTCTGTGGAAACCCCCGGCCGGCATTCAGCGGGCCGGAGGCAGCGGAAGCTCCGTCGCCGGCGATGGCGACGTTCCCGGGGACGACTTGCCGGCGACGATAGCCACAACCCCGCCTGCCACAACCGCCGAGCCGAGGGCGATCCAGAGCCAGGGAAAACCTCCCGAGCGGCTCGCCTCGATCTTAAAATAGAAATCTTCCCCCCGCAGTCCAATCGGAAAATCTCTCAGGTACTCCCACCTGATAAGTTTCCCGGGGCCGGGCGAGGCGACCTCCCCGATATCCCCCGAGAGGTTGGAAGGAACAAGGCTGAACGAAGGATCGTTCTCGCGCCTGAGCTCGATTGTAACAACATAGGGGCCCCCGCCGGGCGCCTCAAGGTCGTAACTGATGAGGGCCACGTCACCTTCGATATGCACCACCTGGTTGGTCACGCGGATCCCCGCTTCACCCCCGGGGCGCGCAAGCGCGGGGAAGTCCGCCAGCGTCAGGAGAAAGGCGGGGATGAGGACGCGGCAGATCCCCCTGCGCCAGCCCGTTATTCCGGTCCCTGTCATTGCCGCCTCACTATTTTAAGAGAAGAAGCTTGCGTGTCATGACCGTGCTCCCCCCCGCGGTCAGCCGGCAGAAATACACGCCGCTTGAGACCGGCTGCATCCTGTCATCCCTGCCGTCCCAGATGACCGAGTACGTCGCCGCGGCGCGGTACCCGTCGTCAAGGAGGCGGACCCGCTGACCGATCACGGAGAGTATTTCAAGACGGACCGTTGACGGCGCGGGGAGCATGTAGCGTACCGTCGTGCTCGGGTTGAACGGATTGGGGAAGTTCTGCTCGAGCGCGTATGCCCGGGGAAGAAGCCGGGACATTTCCCCCTCAACATAGGCCTTCGGTCCGACAATGAGCTTGAAGGCCATTCGCGGCGATACCGTCTGATATTGGTACACGCCGGTTTCCCGCATATCCGCCGGGGCCGTGTTCTGCATGTTGACGAGCACCGCCTGGTTCCCCTCCGGTACGCCGTCTAGTCCGAGGATGCTGATCTTCGCGACGCCTTTACGCGGATTCCAGACCTCAAAATCCCACGTCTGTCCGCTCCCCAGATCTCCCCTGATGTCGGTGGCGAACCGGGGATGCGCGGGATCCCACTGCGGCCGGACGAAGTAGAGGAATCCCTGGTCGAAGACCAGGGGGGGCTCATGCTGATCAAGCTCATTCCGCCCCGCGCGGACGCCGGGGGCGATCCCAGCGTAGTTGTCCCTGTCCGTATTGATATCGCTGTCGAACACAAGCTCCACGCGCCAGCCCGGGGCGGGTGCTTTGGCGAGCCTGGCGACGTTCGGGGAGAACGGGTACGGGATCTTCAGCGTCGCGAGCATCGCGGTGTCGTTGTCGAAATAATATCCCTTGAAGGGATCGAGGGTTGTTCCGCTCGATGTTCGTGTCGCGCCGACATGTTCCCAGAAGAGGGTTCCGGCCGGGAGAGCGTTTGCCGCAATCACCGCGGAGCGCTGGACAGTGACGTTGAACGGGTTGCTTATCATATTCCAGCCGCCGTGCAGGGGGATGCCGTAGGTCCCGTCAGATCCAAGCGGCGGGAGCGTGTCGGTTCGTGAGACCGTCAGATCCTTTCGCTGAAGGAGCCAGTACCCTTCGCCCGTCCGCAACAGGGAATCGGCGGTAAGGTCGACGTAGTAGGCGGGGTACGCGGTGTCCTTTCCCGTGTCCCTGAGGATTCTCCAGTCGAGTTTTTGCGTCCCCGTCATGATGTCGCCCGTCCTCCTCACGCCGATACCGGGGAGGCCGAACATCCGGTAAGACGTGGAGCTCGCGTCCCCGGAGAAGCTGAGTGTCCCGGCGACGGGTCCCGAGGGGATCGTCGTCAGGGTCCAGGCGGAAGAGAACGGGCCCGTTCCGGCGGCGTTCCTTGTGCCCACCCTCCAGTAGTAGAGCGTGTTCCGCGGGAGCCCGTTCACCTGTCGTGCCGTCGACACAAGCGTCGAATCGTTGATGACGATTGTCGTAAACTGCGGGTCCGTCGCCATCTCGAGCCAGTACCCGGTCGCGCCGGCCACTGTCCCCCAGCTGAGCGAATCAGGAACGGGACGGCCGGTGGCTCCGTTGGCCGGAGCAATGAGCACGGGAGGAAGAAGCGGGGCAATCCCGGTCCCGCTCAGCGTCACCGTGTCATGAATGCCCGGCGCATTGTGTATGAAGACCAGGTTCGCGTTGAGCGTGGATGCACTTAACGGGGCAAACTGGACGAGGAACGTCTTTGTCGCGTGCGGCTGAACTGTCGCATTGGCGGGGTTGACGCTGAACCGGCCGTTGCTCGACGTGACGCTGCTGATGACAAGCGGAACGAGCCCGGTGTCCGTCACGGTCACGCTGTCAAGACGCAGATTGCCGATGACGACGTTGCCGAACGGGATCGACCTCCTGTTGAGCACAAACCCCGGCGTTGCCCCGCTTCCGCTGACGGCCACGGTGTCGTGGAGACCGGCCGCGTTATGGTTGAAAACAATGTTCCCGGTCTGCGGAAGCGTGTTTGCCGGCGTGAAAGTGACGACGAATGTCTTTGATTGCGAGGCCTGTATTGTGGCGTTTGCCGGGTTGACGGTGAACATCCCGTTGCCTGAGGTGACGCTGGTGATCACCAGGGCGACCGTCCCTGTATCGGTGACCGAGACGCTGTCCTGCGTGCTGCTCCCGAGAGCAACGATCCCGAAGGGGACCGTGCGGCGGTTGACGGAGAACTGCGGGAGTCCCCCCGTTCCGGTCACCGCAACCGTGTCATGCACGCTAAGGGCGTTGTGCGTGAAGACGATGTTCCCCGACTGGGGGGAGGTGCCGGACGGTGTGAACGTGATATAGAACGTGCGCCCCTGCGCGGGCTGGATCGTTGCATTCGACGGGTTGACTGCAAACGTGCCGTTGCTCGAAGTGACGGAGCTAATGACAAGCGGTGCCTTTCCGGTGTCGGTCACCGTGACGCTGTCGAGCTTGTTCCCCCCGACGAGGACGAAACCGAACGGAACGCTCTTGCGGCCGAGCGAGAAGCCCGGGAGCGTCCCCGTGCCGCTGACCGCGACGCTGTCGGGTGAACCGGGCGCCCCGTGGACGAAGACGACGCTTCCCGTCTGCGACGACGTGTTTGCCGGTGTGAACGTGATGTAGAACTTCACGTTGCCGGCTGCCGGGATCGAGGCGCTTGCGGGACTGACCGTGAACCGGGCGTTGTTCGAGGTCACGCCTGAAATTGTGAGGGTCGTCGTCCCCGCATTGGTCACCACAACGCTGTCGCGAGAGGTGTTTCCCACCTGCACGTTGCCGAACGCCACAGACCTCCGGTTCAAGCTGAAGCCGGTTCCCGTCCCAGTGACGGCGACAGTGTCGCGGACTGTGGGCGCATTGTGGAGGAACACGATATTGCCGTTCTGTACCCCGGCCGCCGTGGGGGTGAACGTGATCCTGAACGTGCTCCTGGCTCCTGGTTGCACGGTCCCCGACGCAGGGCTGAAGGTATAGCGCGCGTTCGAGGAGGTGACGCTGCTGATGACCAGGGGGGCGGTCCCGGTATTGGTGACAACCACGCTGTCGGGTTTCGGCGTTCCGATGACCACCGTTCCGTACGCGACGCTCTTTCTGTTCACCGAGAAAGCCGGCGCGGTCCCGGTCCCCGATGCCACCACAGTGTCGGGCGAGGTCGTCCCGTTGTGCGTGAAGATGATAAAGGAGCTTTGCGCGCCGGTGGCCAGGGGAGCAAATGTAATCCCGAATTTTCTGCTTGCGCCGCCGGCGAGGGCTGCGCTTGCCGGTCCCACGGTGAACCTGGCGTTACTCGACTTTACGGAGCTGATCGTCAGCGTGCCCGTGCCGGTATTGGTCACCGTGACGCTGTCGGTTTTGGTGCTCCCGGTCTGGACGTTGCCGATGGAATCTTTCCTCGTGCTCACGGAAAACGAACGTGACTGCGCGTTTGCGGGGAGAGGTGCGTACGCCAGGCAGCAGAGGAGCGCGACTTTCGTCACAGCCTTCATGTGATTACCTGCTTCTCGACTAAGAATCCCTGAGAGCGCGCGATGGAGCCTGGAAGCGGACGCACAACGGTGGAACCCGGGGTAATGATAACAGATCGCAGGAAAATGCGCAAGCACGGGGCTATTCGCCGATCAGTAGGTCCACCACCGTTCCCGGTTTTGCCGCGGAGCCGTGGGGGGGGCGCTGGCTGTCGACTTTCCCTCTCTTCCCCGAGTCCGGGACGGCCACGACGCTGACGTTGCCGACGACAAATCCTTCACGCTTGAGGAGCCTGATGGCCTCCTCTTTTGTGGCTCCGACGAGATACGGGACGAGTCTCCGCTCCGGCATCGGTGCGGGCTGTTCGGTCTTCTCCGCCGGGACCGCGCCGGGGATTCGCTGCCAGGCGACGTAACAGGTCAGTGCGACACAGGCGGCTGTAGCAAGAGCGACCGTCCGGAATCGGGGCCGTCGTGCATCGGCCTTGCGGCGGATCTCCGAAGATCGCGGCGGCGGTTGAGGCGCAGCCTGCTCTCCGGTCTCCGGGGCCGAGAGATCCGCCTGACGCGCCGCCGGAGTGCCGGCCTGCCGGGAGAGTGCAATTTCGGCAGAGCGCGGCGGCCGTTCAGATCCCCTGGCGGTGAGAAGCGCAACAAGCTCCTTGCCGCTTCCGACCCTCTCCCCGGGGTTCTTTGCGAGGCATCGCTCAATCGCCTGCTCCAGTGGAAAGGGGAGCCTGACGAGCTGACCGATAGGGACAGGTCGTTCGTAGAGTATCTTGTGCATCGTCGTGATCGGGCTCTCCCCCTGGAAGGGGTAGTGTCCGCTGAGCGTATGGTAGAGGACGACGCCAAGGCTGTAGAAATCCGTCCTTGCGTCGATCGGCTTGCCGCCGGCCTGTTCAGGACTCATGAATTCCGGCGTTCCGAGCAACGAGGCTGATTTTCCGTGCCCGGGGGTGACGCCTGATTGCGCGATGCCAAAGTCGGTGAGTACCGCCGAGCGCGTGGCCGACGTGATGATGTTGGAGCTCTTGACGTCGCGGTGTATGATCCCGTAGCTGTGCGCGTAGTCCAGTGCGCCTGCGATGCACTTTGCCATCTCGACCGCTTCCTGGATCGTGAGCCTCCCCTTCTCCCTCACCAGGTGGTGCAGGTCCTTCCCCTCGAGGAACTCCATCGCCATGTAGTGGACCCCCTGCTCGTTTCCCACATCGTAGATGGTGACGATGTTCGGGTGGCGCAGCTTCGCGATGGCGCGCGCCTCGAAATGAAACCGTTCCATGTAACCGGGGTCGGAGACGAGTCCGGGGAGGAGGACCTTCAGGGCCACTTTTCTGTCGAGGTTCTTCTGTATCGCCTGGTAAACCGTGGCGTTCCCACCGTGTCCGATCTCGGCGATGATCTCGTACTTCTCAGAAAGGGCGGATTTGACGGCGGCGAGGTGGTCGAGGACGGCGACGCCAGGCCTCGCATGCAATGCACCCCTGCAATGCGTGCATTCAGGCGCGTCGGACGGTGTTTCCTTACCGCAGTATTGGCAGCGCTTTGTCTTGATCATTCGTCGGTTTCCCCCCCGAATCCGGCGACACAAGAGAATCTACAGCTTCTTCACGTGAAATCAATCACATTCCATCCATATTACCTATGATAGGAATCACTGGCGCCGGATTTGTCGAGTGAACCCGCAGGTCCAGGCAGGTTAACATGTTGATTTTAAAGATTTTAGGAGATTCTGGGACTTGAGTGACTGCTGTCAAATGGTAGGGAGATCGGGGCGCTTGACGGCATCCTTATCAGGATTTTCCGCCGGAGGAGAGTCCCGCTACACGCCCGTCAAGGAGGTTGATGATTCTCTCCCCGTACGACGCGTTCTTTTCGGAGTGTGTCACCTGCACGATCGTTGTCCCCTCTCGGTTGAGCTTCGTGAAGAGGTCCATGATCTCCTCCCCTTGCGCGGAGTTGAGGTTCCCGGTCGGCTCATCGGCAAGTATCAGCTTCGGGCTGGTGATGACAGCCCTGGCGATCCCCACGAGCTGCTGCTGCCCCCCCGAGAGCTGGTTCGGAAAGAGATCCTTCTTTGCGACGATCTGGAACCTGTCGAGAATGTCGCTCACCAGGCTCTTCCGTTCCGACGATTTGACGTCCTTGTAGAGGAGCGGCGTCTCGAGGTTTTCGTAGACCGTCAGATCGTCGATCAGGTGGTAGCTCTGGAAGACGAACCCGATGTAGTGCTTGTGAAGCTCCGTGCGCTCCTTCGCCCCGAGCGCGTGCACCTTCCGGCCGAGAAACTCGTGCTCGCCGGCCGAAGGCTCGTCGATAAGTCCGAGTATATGCAGGAGCGTTGACTTGCCCGAGCCGGACGGGCCCATGATGGAAACGAACTCCCCTTCGCGTATCGCAAGGTTGACGTCGCGGAGGACGAACGTCTTCACGAACCCGCTCGCATACCACCGGGCGATCCCTTTGAGCCGGATAAGGCTCGTTCCCGAATCG
>DATJPH010000151.1:0-3283 GCA_035506475.1 Bacteroidota bacterium
GGTCCACCGCACGGAGAAATGCTCGGCATGGATCTTCGGATCCGGAGGATTGGAATTCCAGTCGAACTGGATCTGCCTGTCGACCCGCACGAGAGCCGGCTGGCCCGCAAAATCCATGTTGTTGAAGTACTCGGCTTTCAACCCGTGTTCACCGGTTCCGGCTCCCGCGGGGACAAGGTATTCAGCGGGAATCGGCGGCAGCGCGGCGGCACTCAGCTCGCACCCCTTCTGATAATTGACCGTCGTCCCCTTCGGTGCGATTGTCCTGATCCCCTCCAGCGGAGTGACCACGCGCATGCCGAACCCGCTGTAGCCGCCGAGGCTGACAGCGTCGGCTTTCGGCCCGATCACGGCGAGCGTTGTGATGTCCTTCTTCAACGGCAGGGCGCCGTTCTCGTTTTTCAGGAGCACGACGGCTTCGCGCGCGGCCCTGAGTGCGAGCATGCGGTGTTCTTGTGATCCGTTGATCTTCGCTGCGGACTCAGCGTCGACGGCAGGATGTTCGAACATTCCCAGCCGGAATTTTGCGCCGAGTATCCTCGACACCGCTGTGTCGATTGTCGATGCCGGTACCTTGCCGTCCCTGACGGCATTGAGGAGGGGCTCTCCGTACAGGTAGATCCCCGGCAGTTCGACGTCGAGCCCTGCTTCGATCGCCTGGCGCGCGCCCTCCTCCTTCGTTGCGGCCGTATGGTGTGCATCGATGATCCCTCCCACGGACCCGTAGTCGGAGACGACGAACCCTTTGAATCCCCATTCACCCCGCAGAAGGTCTGTAAGCAGCCAGTGGTTTGCCGAACACGGGAGTCCGTCGAGCGCGTTGTAGGCCGCCATGACGGAGGTCGCATGTCCCTCCTGGAAACACGCCCTGAAGGGGGGGAGGTAAATTTCCCGCAGGAGCCGCTCTGAGTATTCGATCGGATAGCTGTCACGCCCCCCGTCTCCCACATTCGCGACATAGTGCTTGGGCGTCGAGATGACGCCCCCCTCCTCGAGGCTCCTGCAGAAGGCTACCCCCATGCGCGACGTGAGATACGGATCTTCTCCGTATGTTTCCTCCACTCTTCCCCAGCGGACATCCCTCGCAATATTGATAACGGGGGAGAGGAGCTGCCGGATCCCCCTGCTGCGTGCTTCCCGCGCAATAGCCGCCGCCACTTCGCTCATCAGCGCGGTGTCGAATGTGCTTGCCAGCCCGATAGCCTGCGGGAAGCTCGTGGCCCCCCTGGCCAGGAGGCCGTGCAGGCCTTCGTCGTGGATGATCACGGGGATCTTCAGCCTCGTGCTGTCGGCGATGAGTTTCTGAATCCTGTTCGCCTTTGCCGCCCCCTCGGCCGGGGAGGAATACCTCAGGACGCACGCCAGCTCGCCGATGCCGTCGGCCGTCACGAGTTTCTTCCCTTCCACATCCTGGCCGATGCACTGGAGCTGCGCGATCTTCTCTTCCAGCGTCATCCTCCCGAGAAGATCCCGGACACGGTCCTCGATCCGGGCCTTCGAATCCAGGTAGGCGGGATTCCGGCTCCCGGCCTGGGCGTGCAGCGTCGGCTGACAGGGGAGAAACAACAGGCATGCGACAAGAGCGGTACATGCTTTCGCATTCATCGGGAATTCTCCTGTGAAAGGACTTGAGGGGTCATGGGGGTCTTCGCGGGGGTTGTTTGGCTTCCACGGGCACCGGCCGGTCCGGCTGCGAAAGGTGGGAGGTGCCCGCGAGGTCCCGCGACCAAGATAGAAATCCCGGAGTTCGGACACAAGCAGGCTCATTGACAATGGAGCCTGGCATCACGATATTTCCTCAGTGAGATTTCCGGCAAACGCTCATACACTATTCGGGGAGGATTGATGGCGACGCAATCACAATCAGCAGTCGATGCGGCAAAACGCGGGAACACCGGGCTGCTCCAGGGCCGGAGTTTCGGGGTCTCGTTGACGGTGAAGGATCTGCAGAAGAGTCTGTCGTGGTACCGCGACGTGATGGGGTTTTCGGTCGATCGGAAGATCGAGCGTGACGGGGTCCTGAGGGGGGTGGCGCTCAAAGCGGGGGAGGTGCAGATATCGATCAACCAGGATGACGGCGCGAAAGGATGGGAGAGGGTCAAGGGGGAGGGATTTTCGCTCAGGATCACGACGGACCAGAACATCGACGAGATCGCCAGGCGCATCAAGGAGCAGGGCGGCACTCTTGATCTGGAGCCCACGGACATGCCCTGGGGGGCAAGGGCGATCCGGCTGCGTGATCTCGATGGTTACAGGCTGTCGATTTCCTCGGTCATCCCCCCAAGGTAAGAGGCCGGCACTCTGCTCCGGTGCGGCAGGGTGTCCTACTTGGCCTCAGGCGACCCAGGATGTTCCTGCTGCAAATCCGACACGATGCTCAGGACGGCATCGACCGCAGCACCGTTGGTTCGGATGCCGCTCCAGTTGTATATGCATACGTATCGGCACTTCGGGATCGAGAGTGTGCGCCTCAGAGCGGTGAGCCAGTCGGTCCGGTCATGCTCGCCCATGAGGAGCCACTCCGCGGCAGCCCAGTAAGGCGCGTCGTTCTTCTTCAGGACCCGGGCGACGCCCATGTCCCTGGACGCATCGGCGGCGTGCCTGTAGAAGCTCCAGCCGGGACAGGAGTATCTGTTGTAAGCGGCGTCGTAGAGAAGCTCCTCTTCTTTCCACCCCCCCACGTGCGTGAAGAGCCGTTCGCGCGGGACTCCGAGACCGGCGGCAAGCCCGCAGAGGTCCTCAATGTGCCGCGTGACAACCTCCGCCAGGTCTCTTTCCTGGAGTGCGCCCGCGGTCGCCAGCCCGGCCGTAGAAACGGCCGCATAGCCCGTTGCAACCACCCCCCGGTCTGGAACCAGTTCGCCCCGTAAATCTATGTGCGGATCCGTTGAGTCCGGCTTTCCAAGGAGCGCATTCCCATCCGGGATGTAGAATGCGTTGACGCCGATGGAGCTTTCCCATCCCAGCTTAATGCCAATGAGAAGCCGTTTCTTCTCCACCGGGAGCCGGTTCCACCACTGTAGAACGACGGGGATCAGGAGCCGCATTTCATCGTGACACGCCGCGCGGTAGCGAGGGCTCATCAGGTTCGGAGGAGGAAGCACGCGGATCTGTGTTCCCCAGTTCCGCCAGGCGATCTTCATGGCGTACTGCGCCCCCCACCCGAACCACTCGACGTTCATCCGGTTCGCGGTGTCGTAACCGGGGCGATCCGGGTCCCACCAGTTCCAGAGGTCCGGCCGGGCTCCCCACCACTGTTCCCCGTCGAGCTGAACGACCACGG
>DATJPH010000152.1:0-7061 GCA_035506475.1 Bacteroidota bacterium
ATTGGAGGAGGTCGACGGCGGCCGCCGAAACTCCCTCCCCGACAATGTACCGGTCACGGTCTCCGTCACTCCCGGCGGCCCGGGCCCCGAGCGTGCGGGAGAGGATCTCCGCAGTGCGGCCCCGCTCACGGAGGAGCATCGTCACGCCGGCAAGACCACGTATCGCGCTCTC
Source organism: Bacteroidota bacterium (assembly GCA_035506475.1). GTDB lineage: Bacteria > Bacteroidota > Ignavibacteria > UBA10030 > UBA6906 > Fen-1273. The sequence goes on from DATJPH010000152.1 coordinate 173, forward strand.
ACGCGGAACCGGCCCACCCTTGCGTTCCCGTCCGCCACCCTCCCCGGAGAAGACGATTTCCAGCCCCATCCCTTCAGGATCCTCGAACGCAATGCAGTCCGTGCCGAACCGGGCGGAGGGCCCGGCAAAATGCACCCCGTGCCGGGAAAGGCGATCCGCCCAGTATCCGCCGGAGGAGACGGGAGCCGCGAACGCCACTGCCGAAATCTCCCCCGTCCCCCTCTTCCCCCTGGCGGCGTCCGGAAACGGGAAGAAGGTGAGTATAGTCCCGGGCTCCCCGGTCTCATTGCCGTAGTACAGGTGGTAGACGTCCGGGGCGTCGAAGTTCACGGTCTTCTTCACGAGCCGGAGCCCGAGAACGCCGGCGTAGAAATCGCAATTGCGCTGCGGGTCGGCCGCGAGGGCCGTTACATGGTGGATCCCGCCAATCACTGCTGTCACGAAGACCTCCTTAATCTCTGATATTCAAGGGCATAGGGGATCTGAAAGTTCTCGGACGTCACATAACAATAATATCCTCTTAACATTGCAGTAACACCCTGTTTGTACATTGGCGCAACGTGAGGAAAGGGGAAGCATGGCACGATGCCGCGAGTGCAGGTCTTACAATGTGAAGGTGACGGCGACCTCCAGCAGAAAGTCGTTTGTCTACCAGTGTGTCAATCCCAGATGCCGCATTTCATATGTTCAGACGCTGAGTATCGGCCGTGATCTCAGTGCAGCTCTGAGTAGCGTCCAGACCAAGCGATATGCAGCCCGAAGACTCGCCGAGATGGAGAAAGGGGATGTCGAGTCCGGGGAGCCTGATTGATGAACGCATGACGCCCCTGACACCAGTGTGTTTTCAGTTCATCACCCCGGGAGTTTACCCATGACAGTTCTTGAGGCAACAGTGGAAATCGCCAAAGCGGCGATCATCGAATCCAAGACCGGATCCACCGTCCTGATGAACGCCGATGAGCGCGCCAAGTTTCTCGATGGCATAACCGCGCTGCACGAAAAGCTCCGGCAACTTGAAATGTCCGACGTGCGGTACCGTGATTAGGGGGCGCGTCCATTGCCTGCGACAAAGCCTCCGAAAAGAACCGTCCCGGTCATGCTCCTGGTGCTGGCACCGGCAGTTCTTGCCGGCCTGGGCCTTGTGCTGTACGGCTACACCCAGGATCGTCCCGTACCGCTTTCTCTCGGACTGGGGCTGGCGTTCGTCGGCGGGTTTCTGTGGGTGCTCCGCATAGCGGTGTGGGGCAATCCACGATGAACGCCGCGGCAAAGCTCTGGTACGGCAATCAGGCCTTCCTTCTCCCCTTCTGCACCGCGATCGCCTCCGGGTTCGTTCTCCTTTGCATCTTCCCCAAGGCGGATGTGCATCTCGCCATCGACGCCCATCACTCGGCAGGCGGGGACATCTTTTTCCGCTTTGTGACGAACCTGGGGGACGGCTGGACGGCGGCGGTTCTCGCCGGCATTCTCCTGTTCGTACGGTACAGGCATGTAATCCTGATGGCTGCGGCAAACATTGCCTCGGGGCTCACGGTGCAGTTGCTCAAACATGGTCCCTTTGCAGGTTCTCCGCGGCCCCTGGAGTATTTCAGGCAAACTCATGCCCTCCATGTCGTCCAGGGCGTCTTGATCTACTCGTACAACAGCTTCCCGTCGGGCCACGCCGCGACGGCCTGCACCTGCTGTTGCTGCCTCGCCCTTATGACGGGGCGCCGCGGCGCGCAGTTCACGCTATCCATCGCCGGGCTCGTCATCGCGTTCTCCCGCGTCTATCTGTCCGAGCATTTTCTCTTCGACATGTGTGCAGGCGCTCTCTGCGGAGTCCTCCTCAGCCTCGGGCTCGCCGCCGCCCTTGGTTACCCGGACACACACAAGGAGGGCACGTGGATGGAGCTGTCACTTCTCCGCCGCTCGGACATTTGAAAGCGAGGGAGAGCTCAAGCTGAATTCTGCGTACACCGGGAAATGGTCGGAGACCTTCACGTCAAGCCGTCGCGCCACGACTGATTCCGCCCCGTTCATACCGAAGAGGTAATCGATGCGGAGCGTCGGGAATTCGGTCCGGAATGTGAACCCGCCCCAGAAGTTGTGTTCCGACTGGGCATCGCGGGCAATGTGTTGAATCTTCCTCATCGTCTTCGATTGCGGAGGCGCATTGAGGTCGCCCCCGAATATGACCGGACCGCGCAACCGCGAGAGATACTCCACAAAGAATTCCGATTCCTGTTTCTGTGCGTCAAGCAGGTACCTTCCCCATTTGAGGTTCTCCTTCAGCGAATGATCTTTCGGCCTCCCCGCGATGAAGCGAACAGCAATTGCATTGACCATGAGCCCGTTCACGTCGATCACCGCATGGCTGAAGGAACGATGGGGATGGGCGTCCATCGAATCGATGTCATTCCCCCCCGAAAGGGACGCCTCGTGCGTGGGGAAAGGCACCTCCACATAGCTCACGATCGGATAGCGCGAAACCAGTGCCGTACCGTCCTGGTGGTCCATGCGGAACGATGAGGGGGCAAACGTCTTTTCCGCGTACAATCGCTCCTCTTCTGTAAGCACGTTTTCCGAAAGGAGCGCCAGATCCGCATCGGTGTCTTTCACCTCCCGGAGAACTCTCTCCAGGCCGTACGAATAATACCGGACGTTGAGCGCCACGACCGTGAGTTTCCGCGGGCCGGCACCGGCCCTGGCGACACCCTGAAAGGACGGGAGCGACATGTCGCCGAACCCCGCAACGAGGAAAAGATACATGCCTGCGAGGATTGCTGCGGCAACCCGGCGGCGCACGGCCCACGCGAAACCCAGCGCCGGGATCACCAGGGGGAGAAACCAGAGCGGGGGAACAAAATCAATACCGAAGAGCGCAGAATCCGGCGGGAGAAGGTCAAGGTGGTCCAGAAGGGACGCGAGGACCACAACTCCGACAACGATATACAGCAGGGCCGCAAGAGCCGTCGCAGCCAGGCGGAACGATCGGCCAATCATGTATCCTCACCGACGTATGGCAGGTTTTTTTTGACGCGCCAATATGCCGTGTGAAGATGTAGTGACTGTTACCGCATGGTTATCAATGCGTTAAATTTGATGCGGAAAAGCGGAGCGGGATCGAGTTGAACCGATCCTTGAAACGGTTAGAGCAGTCCGTTCACGAACAGTCTGAAGCGATCAGACCGAAAGAACGTCCTGCCAGCGGACCGGGAGATTCAGGCAGGAGTTAGACGGTCAGTTTTTCCAGATTGAGTTCCTGAGCTCTTCTGCGCACCTTCATCAGGTGATTGACGAGTGCATCAACCGCCTCCTGGAATTCCTCCTCCGACGTCGTATAATCGCATGCTTTCACGTACGAACTTTCGAGAAGTCTCTTGGCGATGTGTCTCAGTCGTTCTTTCGCTTCGATGTCCATGCAGGTCTCCTGTGCGAATGGGCCAGCAATCTTGGAAACTCTCACCTCTGACGGTGATCAAGATAGATGTTCTGTTTTTCATTTGCAAAACAAAAATTCTCTGATCGTAATAGTTTCATAACGATCCGATAATACTCAGGCAACCCCCGCCTCGTATCTTTCGACCGCTTCACCGCGGCCTTACCAGGATTGCCTGACACCGTTTGACATACCGTTCTTCTCACCGGACCCGCTCCGGGACCCCATTCTCTCACAGACCCGCGAGCTGATGGCCAGGCTGCACCTTACATACCGATGAGGATCGATGCTCCCTCCTATGATACGATATTGGCGAATGGTCCTTTGCAGCCTGATCGGGTTGGCATTGACCTCCCTGTCTCTTGCCGGCACGATCAAAGGCCGTGTTATTTCAAAACAGGAACGGACTGCCGTCGCCGGGGCAAACATCAGTCTCCCCGGAACCCGTTCAATCCCTCGACGACGATCGCGTTTGATATCCCGGTCCGGAGCAACGTGCGCCTGACCGTGTACGACGTGCTGGGGAGGGAAGTCGCCGTGCTCTTCAACGGCGTCCGCGAGACGGGCCGGTATTCCGCCGTGTGGAACGCGAGCAACGCCGCCTCCGGCATGTACTTCTTCCGGCTTGAGGCCGACCGGTTCACGGCGGTCAGAAAGATGCTCCTGATGAAATAGGGCGCGCTCCGCCGTGACTGCCACACCCCCGTGGGTCGGGCGGCGAAACATAGCCCGCCGCCCGGCGCACAGGGCAATCACATACGACAACGAGGGCTTTCCGAATGAATGCACTGTTCAGGTTCACGCTCGGCTTCTGTCTGTTCGTCGCGGCGTTCGTCGCGCCGCACACACCGCGGGGCGAAGAGAAAGTAACTGTGGCGCTCTGGGGCGATTCCCGCGAAAACCTCGATAACGCCTGCGAGAATATCGCCTCGGTTCTCCTGCACGACATTACCGACTGGGACGTCCAGGTCCATACGGGCGACTTCACTCACCATGGATCCGAGGCCGACTGGCAGAGGTCTCTCGGCTACAAAGGGATCAGGGAACTCTTCGTCCCCGGCAGATTTCTCCTCTGCACAAGCAACCACGACGCACAGGAAGACCAGAAGGACGCGTCGGACAAGAAATCGAACTGGGATAAATACACGCACGGCGTGCTTCCGGTCAATGACATGGACGGCACAACCCATTTCTACGCCTGGCACAGGGGGAACGTGCATATCGTGTTCTGCGACCCGTTCTTCACAGATTCGACGACGATGCAGCGATGGCTGGATCGCTACCTCCAGAACGTCAAACCGGAGGAGTGGCTTATCGGCGTCTGGCACGAACCATCGTTCGATCTTACGTACAAGGAACCGAACCTGTCGACAAGCCGTCCCTGGCTCGAGAGCCTGTTCCGTCACGGCGGTGACTTCGTCCTTAACGGCCACGCCCACCTGTACCTGCGCTCGAAGCCGCTCCTCCCCGACGGTTCGCTCGACGAAACTCACGGGATCGTCCACCTGATCAACGGCACCGGTGGCGCCAGCTGGAAGGAGCCCGCCGCCTCCGGCCCGCGGACGGCGTTCACCCCGAATGAGAAGTCGTTCCCCTGCATCACGTTCCTGACGTTTCAGGGGAACAGGGCAAGCATCCGGACGGTCGATGCAAGGCCGGGCAAAGGCCTGGCAACGATAGATTCATGGACCTGGATCAGATAAGAACTCACGTGAAAACGGCTATCGGTGACGACCAATGACCAGGGACGCGATCCTCCGTGCCACGCACGCTCGTTACGAGCAATTTTTCAGCATATGGCGGACGCATGCCGACAGCCGGGGCCCGGGCGTCCTTGTGTTTATTTCCGGGGCTGATTCCCGCGAGGCCGGGGACATCGACGTCGGATTCCTCACGCTGAAGGAATTGCGGGACTACCTTCACATTGCCGGCAGATCGCGGGGGATCGCGTACCGGTGGGTGAAACAGTCAGCAGCGGCTGGCGGTATCCCGCTCATCATCCTCCCGCATGCCGACCGGAAGATCTCCGCGCTTTCCCCCCTTCATGTCACCGTCCCCGCGTCGAATCGGCCCGGCAGTCTCGAAGACGACATGTCAATCAACCCCGACGAGCGATGAAAACGTTTATCCTCGTTCTCTCCCTCATCCTCCCCTGTGCCGCACGCACAGCGAGTCCGCACGCCGAACAAGGAACGCCAAAGCTCGTCATCGTGATCGTGGTCGACCAGATGCGCGCGGACTATCTCGTCAGGTTCAATGATCTCTTCGGCAACGGGGGGTTCAACCTGTTCCTGAACGGAGGAGCGTATTTCACCAACTGCGCATACGACTATGCGTCGACATTCACCGGACCCGGCCATGCCACCATCCTGTCGGGGATTCCGGTCCGGTCGAGCGGCATTATCGGCAACGAGTGGTTCGACCGTCAGAAGGGACGGTCGGTCTACTGCGTGGAGGATTCCGCATGTGAGAGCGTCGGGATCAGCCCCGGGTTGGCTGCCGGAAGAATGTCGCCGAGACGATTCAAGGGGACGACGCTGGGTGATCAGCTGATGGCACATTCTCCGTCCTCAAGGGTGATCGGGATCGCCATCAAAGACCGCGGGGCCATCCTTCTTGCCGGAGAGCGGCCCACAGGAGCCTTCTGGTTCGATCCGGGTTCGGGAAGCTGGATCACAAGCTCTTTCTACGGGCGGACGCTCCCGGCGTGGGCGGAGCAGTTCAACGCCGCCGGGATCCCCGCGCGATTCCTGGGGAGGAGGTGGACACGACTGCTTCCCGACTCCTGCTACAGCCGTTCCAGCATCGATGATGCCCCGGGCGAGGGAACGCTGCCCGGTGAGGATCGACCTGTCTTCCCGCATCAAGTCAAGGATCTCGAGACCATGCCTCCGGGCGGCCCGCCTGCGGGGGGCATGTCAAGGAGGTTCGACGGGCTTCTCCCGACCCCCTTTGGAGACGAGCTCACAGTACGGTTTGCCGAAGCGGCGATTGAAGGAGAGCGGCTCGGCGGGCGCGGCGTTACTGATCTGCTCGCAGTCAGTTTTTCTGCCCCCGACTACTGCGGCCACATCTTCGGACCGGACAGCCAGGAGGTGGAGGATATACTTGTCCGACTCGACCGGTCGCTGGCGGAATTTTTCGGCTACGTCGACAGGCGCATCGGCCTGCAGAATGTCATGGTTGTCCTGACAGCCGACCATGGTGTGTGCCCGCTCCCCGAGCTCCGGGAGCACCGGGGAGCGATACGCATCAACCCGTCGGACGTTCTTCTCGACGTGAAGGTGCGCGTGGGACAGAGATTCGGCTACAATGAGGGGAAAGACAACTTGATCCTGGCACTCTCGAACAGCTACCTGTATCTGGATCTCAAGGGGGTGTCCGCGCACGGGTTCTCCGCGGACGCGTTCGAATGCGGGGTCATTGACGCGGCCCTGCGGGAGCCGGGCATTGTCCGGTGCTATACCC
>DATJPH010000153.1:0-4267 GCA_035506475.1 Bacteroidota bacterium
CTGTTCCATTGTCAGAGTCCCCGCAGGCATTCAGGATTCGTGCCGGAACGCCGCGCGCCGCTCGAGCGCCGCCCGGGGCCTGGCCCGCAGCCGGCCGCCTTCCAGCAGGCCGGTGAGCCGCGCAACGACGTCGTCAAACGAGACGTACGGGGTGTAGGAGATGTTTTCATTCTGGCAATATGTCTGAAGGACGTCCTTGGCGAACACTATGTCTGCAAACCGCACGGGGCACCTGTCCGAGAACCCCTCCCCCACGTAGGCGATCACATCCTCTTCCGATGACGACGTGAGCATGATGTTCCGCTTGCAGCAAGCGCACCTGTCGCATTCGGCATCGGCGTGCGGGAATGCGACGGCGACCTCCGCCCGTCCGTCGGGGCCCGGCCGGACGAGCGACGCCTCATTGGCGACAAACCGCACATCCGGGCACCCGTGGGCCGAGAGGATCCTCCGGATGTACATGTCGAGCCCGTCGCTCACGACGAGCAGGTCGATCCCCCGCACACCGCAGAATGCGACGAGGTTCGGGAACGTGGGGTCGATCTCCTGGGCGTCGATGAGCTCCTCCAGGTCCGCCCGGAGCACGCGCCCCATGGCGGCGGACTCGCCCGTGAAGCACGCCCGGGCGCCGATCTCGCCGGCGCGGAACCGCCTGACGAGCTCGTCGCACGCGGCGCCGCCGAACGTGCGGTAGAAGATATTCCCCACGTCGTGCCGCGTGATCGTCCCGTCGAAGTCAACGAACAGTTTGAGCGGCATCGTCAGGCCGACGCCAGCGCAGCGGTTTCCACCCTGGAGTCCTTCGTGAACCGGACCGTCACGAGCTTGGAGACCCCCTCCTCCTCCATCGTGACGCCGTACAGGGCGCTCGCCGCCTCCATGGTCCGCTTGTTGTGGGTGACGACGATGAACTGCGTGTTGTCCGAGAATTTCCTCAGGATGCGCGTGAAGCGGTCCACGTTGGCGTCGTCGAGGGGGGCGTCCACCTCGTCGAGTATGCAGAACGGGCTGGGCTTGACGAGATAGATGGCGAACAGGAGTGCCGTCGCCGTCAGGGTCTTCTCCCCCCCCGAGAGGAGGTCGATCGACGTCGGCCTCTTCCCCCGCGGCTTTGCCACGATCTCGATCCTGGCCTCCAGCGGGTCGACCCCCTCTTCGAGCTTCAGGTCGCATTCGTCGCCGGGATCGAACAGGCTTTTGAACGTCTCGATGAAATTGCCCCGGATCAGGGCGAACGTATCAAGGAATTTCTTCTGGGCGGTGGCGTTGATCTCCTCGATCGTGGCAAGGAGCGTCTTCTCGGCTTCAAGGAGATCCTGCCGCTGCGTCGAGAGGAACTCCAGCCGCTCCTTTTCCGTCGTATACTCTTCGAATGCCGCGAAGTTGATATTCCCCAGGTTCTTGATCTTGTCGCGGTGACCCTGGATCTCGTCGCGCAGGGCCGCGAAGTCGACGAATTCATCCTCCGGGTACGTGCGGAGCTGGAGGTCCAGCTCGAACTCTTCCGCGGCGCGCGCCCGGATATGCTCCGCCTTGCCGCGGAGGTCGGCAAGGCGCAGCTCCTGTTCGTGCACGGTCCGGAGGGCGTCGTCGTGCGTCCTCCGCCTGTCCTTGATGGCAAGCTCGATCGAGTGGATCTCGTCCCGTATGCCGGCGGTCTCCTGTTCGACCGCTTCGCGCCGGGCACTGACGACCCCGAGGACCTCGCGGAGGCCCTCCAGCGTGCGCGTGCTTTCGGCCACGGACTCCTCGTCGGCGGCGACGGCCCGGGCACCGCTCTGCTTCTCCTCTTCCTTGCGGGAGATCTGCAGGAGGGCCTCCGCCGCCGAGGCGCCGATCCGCTCCAGGTTTTCGGCCGCGTTCTGTATCTCCCCCCGGAGCGTGACAAGCGCGATCTCCCCCTCGTTCACCTCGCGCGAGCGCCCGTTCCACTCTCCCTCAAGCACCTCCATCTGGCTCGTCGCCGCGCCGATCGCACGCTCGGCTTCGACCTTTTCTTCCGCCAGCGCACCGAGCGCAGGGGCGTCGAGCGCGATCTGCGACTCCAGCTCCGCGACCTCGGAGGCAAGGGAGTGGATCTCCTCCCTGTTCTTCGCGATGATATCGGCGGCGCGGTTCTTCTCGAAGGCGACCTGCGCGATCCGCATCTCGATACCGTTCATCTCCTTTTCGACGACCTTGACCGCCTCGTTCTGCGACTTGAGGTCGATCGCATCGTGGGCGGCGACGACGGCATTCCGTTCTTCTTCCGAGGCGCGGAGCTGTTCCCTGAGGGAGGCGATGTCGCGCTGCAGCTCCTCGATCTGTTCCCGCTTGCCGATCAGCCCCCCCTCATCCTGCCGCCGGCTTCCCCCCCTCCTGATCCCGACGCCGGTGCGGATCTCCCCCTCGAGCGTCACGCAGCGGACCCCGGGGATCCTCCGCGTGACCTCCGCGGCCGCGCGGGCGTCCTCGACGATGACCACCCTGTCGAGTATGAGCCTGAAGAGGGACGCGTATGCCCCGTCGCATTTCGCGACGTTCGAGGCGAGGCCGACGACGCCGGGGATTGCCGGGAGCTTCACGCTGGAGCGTATCTCCGGCAGCCTGTCAAGGCAGACGAACATCGCCTTCCCGCGCTCCTCGGCTTTCAGGAGCGCGATCCCCCGTTCGGCTTCCGCGCTGTTCTCCACGACGAGCAGCCCCGCGTATTCACCCAGCGCGGCTTCGACCGCGGCCCTGTAGCGCTCCTCGGCATGGACCGCGTCGGCCACCGTGATGTTGCGCGACGGCTTCCAGGCGGCCGACGAGGAGAGATAGCGCACCCCCTCGGGGAGGCCTTCCCTGGATTCCACGAGACCCTTGAGGAAATCGACGCGGGCCGATTTTCTCCCCAGCTCGTTCTGGAGGTCCGCCTCCCGCGCGCGCAGCCTGTCGATCTCGCCGGCAAGCTCCTTGCGGCGCGACTCGGCCTGGTAGTAGGCCATCTCCAGCTCGGTGAACTTCCTCCGGACCTGCCGGTCGGAGGCCGTCAGGTCGGCGATCACGCCGTCCAGCCGGGCCATGTCCTGCTCGTAGGCGGCGATCTCCTCTTCGGCGTGGGAGGACCTCCCGTTGAGACTCTCGGCGCGCCCCTTCCGTCGGTCCTGCTCGGTCTGCCGCTCCGCCGCCTTCTCGACGAGGCTGATCGTCCTGTCGTTGAGGAGCCGGAGGTTCTCCTTGGCCGCATCGAGCCGCGACTCGCACTCGGCAAGCGCCGTCTTGCGCGCCAGGAGTTCGGCCTCGGCGGCGGTCTCCCGGGTGCGGAGATCCGCGATCGCCGCCTCCAGCGCCGTCCTTTCCTCTTCAAGCCTGGCGAGCGTGAGCCGGAGCTCCGCCTGCTCGTTCTCGAGCCGTGCGCCGTTGCCGCGGAGGGCCTTGATCCGCTCGGCGGCCACCGCATTGCTCTCCTCCACACGGTGCATCGACTCCCGCTGCAGGCTCACGTCGCGCTGGGCTTCCGCGAGGCGCTTCTCCGATTCCAGCATCCGGCCGCGGAGCGCTTCAAGCCGCGATTCCTCGCCGGAAAGGTCGACGTCGATCTTCGAGCGGTCGTCGTTCAGCAGCCGGAGCTTCTCCTCGATCGGTGCCGAACGCCCGACGAGCTGAGCGTATTCCCGCTCCATCAGGTCGATCTCGAGCATCCGGAGCTTCGCTTTCACGTCGTTGAACTGCTCTGCCCGGCGGGCCTGCCGCTCGAGCGTGGAGACCGCCTTCTGCACCTCGGCAACGATATCGTTGACGCGGACAAGGTCGTCCTGGACGCTCTCCAGCTTCCTGTAGGCCGCCTTCCTCCTGTGCTTGTACTTCGTGACGCCGGCCGCCTCCTCGAACAGGCGCCGCCGCTCGTCGGTCTTGTCGGAGAGGATCGTCTCGATCATCTTCAGCTCGATCACGGAGTAGGCGTCCGCGCCCATCCCCGTGTCCATGAACAGGTCCAGGATGTCCTTCAGACGGCAGGGGACCTTGTTCAGCAGGTACTCGCTCTCGCCCGAGCGGTAGACGCGCCGCCCGATCGTCACCTGCGTGTATTCCGAAGGGAGGATCCCCTTCGTGTTCTCGATGACGAGTGAGGCTTCGGCCATCCCCAGGGCCTTCCGCGTCTTCGTCCCGTTGAAGATCACATCCTCCATCTTGTCGCTGCGGAGTGCGCTGTAGCGCTGCTCCCCGAGCACCCAGCGGATGGCATCGACAATGTTGGTCTTGCCGCACCCGTTCGGGCCGACGATCGCGGAGATCCCGCTGTCGA
>DATJPH010000154.1:0-16712 GCA_035506475.1 Bacteroidota bacterium
TCAGGACGAACCTGCCGGGGATGGAGCCGACGACATCATGCCGTTCGACGATAAACGCCGAGCTGTACAGGTGCGACGGCGAAAGCGTCCGCCTGATCTCCAGCTCCTTCCCTATCGTCATGGTCTTCCTCTCGCCGACGATCTTGACGAGCGTGAGCCGCCCCGAGGGGCCGCGCTCGACAGGGGCGATGTCGAGTATCGCCCCGAAATCGATCCCGCTCTTCTCCCGTATGAGGGCCGCGGCATATTCCTGCGTGTACTCGACGGTCCACCGGTAGAAATCCGTCGTTTCCTGGTCGTACTTGAGGAGCACCTGGGAGAGTATCCGTTTGTCCGTCGTGTTGCAGAACGCGGGCGGCGAGCTCCGGATCCACCACTCCGCAAGTTCCTCGCGGCTGACGTCGGCCCCGTGAATCCTGTCGGGAAGACGCTCGAACGGGGGGATGTCCGGGATGTTGACAAGATAGGGGACATCCACCGGCTGCCACACTTTTGAAAAAGGCTCCGTAATCCCCCCGCAGGACTTGGAGAACCGTGCGTCGCATATGCTTTCGCCGGACATCACCACGCTCCCGCGCGTCTGATCGACGGCCTCCCGGACGGAGGGGGAGGTCGATTTCGTGATCCCCTGGTACCTCTGGCAGTGGTCGTCCGCGCAGACGTCGAAGAGATCGTGCTCCTCCCTGTCGTACCACCGGACGATCCTGTCCGTTTCCCGTATCGTGGATCGGGGGCGCTTCCCCCCCTCCTTCAGCCCGGCAGACCGGTCGAGCTGGGCAAGGAGCCAGCTTCTCGATGTGATCGCGTGCGCCTTCAGGAGATTCATCGAGCTCCCGGCGCTCATCTCGGAGGAGATCACGCTCGCCAGGTAGTCCTCGACGGAGACGACGTTCACCGCCACGACGTCGCTCCCCCTGGCAATGAGCCGGAGGGCGCCCGTAAAGCGCTGGTCCTCTTTCCTCTCCCAGTGGAACCTGATACCGATCGTTACGTCACGGATGACGAACGATGCTCCCGCGCCGCCGGATGGCGTCAGCAGGACGCCGGAGGCATGAACGGCGCGCGCGGCCCCGCACTCGATGAGTATCGAGGCCCCGGAGACGGAAGCCCGCGACGGGCCGCGGAGCGTTTCCCCCCCGGTGCCGACGGCGAATTCCCCCTCGAAGTCGACTGCAGGCGCGGTGAGGACGCCGACGCTGATCACGGGCTCGGAGGTCATGTCAATCCCCTGAGGCCGCCGCGCCGAGAGCCTTCATCACGGCATCGTTCACCGCGGGGCGGACCCTGGCGATCTTGAGATTGGCGCGCGTCGGGTACACCCGGTTCGTGAGGAAAATGACCGCGAGATTGCGCGACGGATCGGCCCAGATGCACGTCCCGGTGAACCCCGTATGGCCGAACGACGAGGGTGAAAAGTACGCCCCGGCCGACGAGCCGTGCGCCGAGCGCATGTCCCACCCCAGCCACCGCTCCTGGCCCGGCGCGCGCTTCCCGATGAATTCCGCGACGGTCTTCTCGCCGATGTACCGCCTGCCGGCGTAGAGCCCGTTGTTGAAGAGCATCTGCATGTAGACGGCGAGATCGGTGGCGGTGGAAAAGAGCCCGGCGTTCCCCGACACCCCGCCGAGAAACGCCGCGTTCTCGTCGTGCACGGTCCCCTGTACCACCGTCTTCCGCCAGGCCGTGTCGAGCTCGGTGGGCGCACAGCGGGCCCGGAGGGACTCCGCCGGGAGGTATGTCGTATTCTTCATATGGAGGGGGGCGAAGAACTCCTTCTTCACGAACGCGTCGAGCGGCATGCCGGAGACCTTCTCGACGATCTTCCCGAGCGTGATGAATCCCAGGTCGCTGTAGACCGTCGAGTCCCCCGGCTCCGCCACGAGGGGGGTCGCGGCGATCGTGTCGATCACCGAGGAAGAGTCGCGGCATTCGAGCCAGAGCCTCCGGAACGGCGGGAACCCTCCCCTGTGGAGGAGGAGGTGGCGGATGGTGATCGCCGCCTTCTCCCCCGCGCCGAATGCGGGGATGTACCGTGCGACGGGGTCGTCCAGGCCGATCTTCCCAGTGTCGACGAGCTTCATGACGGCGGAGGTTGTGGCAATCACCTTCGTGACGGAGGCAAGGTCGTACATCGTCCCCTCGTCCACGGCGGGCGATGAGGGATCGTACCTCAGGTGCCCGAACGACCTGTCGTACACAAGGAGGCCGTCCTTGATGACCGCGACCTGCGCCCCCGGAAAAGCGGAATCCGCGATTGCCGCATTGACGATGGTTTCGACGCGGCCGAGATCTTCGGGATCAAACCCCGCCATCGCCGGGTCGTCTCTCCTGAGCTGCGTCTGGGGGAGATCAATGCCGGTCCCGAAGGGGTATTTCCCGGGGATCGCGACCGGGAGACGGCCGTGCACCGGGATCTCGCCGAAGAGGGCCTCGGAGGCAGCTTCGCTCACGGTCTCGTCGTCGCCGTAGAGGCACATGACCGATTCGGCGTCGGGGATATTCCCGGCGATATAGGGGTTGCCGAACGCAAGGACCACGAGCGGGGTGTTCGTCTCCGCGGCGCGGTCGGCAAACGTCCGCAGATAATCGGGAAGGTCGATCCTGCCGGAGGCGGTCCGGACCCTCACAAAGAGGCAGAGGAGCGCAACGTCGGCCCGCCTGATGTGCGCCACCGCGTCGGTCAGCTCGTGAGGGTCGCTCCCTGGCGAGAGGCGGATGATATCGGCCCCCGGAGAACGGCGCTTCAGGAGCTGCGCGAAATACGTCCCCGCGGGCTCGCTCGTCGCAGGGCTCCCGGGACGGTCCACATCCGAGCGGTCGTCATCGGTGTCCCCCGCAAGGATCGCCGCGATGCGCAGGGGGCCGTCGGGTGCGAGCGGCAGAAGGTTGTTCCTGTTCTTCAGGAGCGTGACGGCGTCGCGCGCAATCTCCCGGGCAAGGTGCCTGTTCGGCCTGGTCCCGACGCGGGAGGCGATGGCGTCGATATCAACGGTCCGCCGCCTGTCGAGCCCGAGCTGGTGCTTGACAATGAGTATGCGGCGGACGGAGTCGTTCACACGCGCCATCGTGATCTCCCCCCTGCGGACGGCCCCCGCGACGGCCGAGACGGCAAGGTCCGCATCCGGCGGGACAAGGAGGATGTCCGTCCCCGCGCGAACGGCGAGGACCGCGACGCTGTCCGGCGTGAAGCCGCGCGTGAGTGCGCGCATCTCCAGGCCGTCGGTGACGATCAGCCCCTTGAATCCCATCTGCGAGCGGAGGAGACCGGTGACCATAGGTCCGGAGAGTGAAGCCGGGAGCCTGAGCGAGTCGAGGACCGGGACGGCCAGGTGGCCGATCATGACCGACTGCACACCCGCATCGACGGCGGCACGGAACGAGGCAAGCTCCACGGTATCGAGCCGGGCTCTCGTCAGATCGAGCACCGGGAGGTCGATATGCGAATCGGTCCCCGTATCGCCGTGACCGGGAAAATGCTTCGCGGTGGCAATGCAGCCGCCGTCGACCGTGCCGCGGATAAACGCCCCCACCATCGTCCTGACGAGCATCGGGTCGTCGCCGAACGACCGGGTGTTGATGACGGGGTTGAGGGGATTGTCGTTGATGTCGGCGACCGGGGCGTAGTTCTGGTGTATCCCGATCGCGCGCGCCTCCATGGCGACGGCCTTCCCCATCCGGTATGCGTACTCGGCGTTCCGCGTGGCCCCCAGCGCCATCGCGTCGGGAAAACGGGTCCCGCGCCTGACGCGCATGGCGATCCCCCGCTCGAAGTCGGACGCCACGAGCAGGGGGATGCGCGACAGGGCCTGGAGCCGGTTGATGAGGACCGCCTCCGCGTACACGTCCCCCTGCGCCATGATGATACCGCCCACGCCACGGACGGTGACCATCCTCTCAAGCCGCTCGAAGAGATCGCTGTCGGTGCTGTAGTAGTGGCCGAACGCCCGCACCATGATCATCTGCGAGACCTTCTCTTCGAGCGTCATGGAGGCCAGAAGGGAATCGATCGCTCCGGGGGCGGACCAGTCCGCCTGGAGCGGGGCGGCGGCCGGGAGGCGCTTCTGCGGGAGGCCCGTGAGCGTCCCGGCAGGGGGAGTGCAGGAAGAGACCAGTCCGGAGAGGAGTGCCGTGGAAAGGAGAACCCAGTTTCGTTTCACCTGTCAATCCCCCTTCAGCGCGGCGAGCGCCATCAGGAGAGCACCGTGCGCCGGCCCGTTGAGCGGGGCGGGGAAGCTGACCGCGGGGGAGGAATTCCTGATCTCGGACTGGAGCATGCGGGAATAGACGGATTCGTGGTCGACAAGGCCCCCGATCAGGACGATTCCGGTCCCGCCTCTCAGCCCGAGCCGATCGACCGCGCTGACGATCTGGAGGGCGAGATCACGGGATGCGCGCGTGAGTATCTCGAGCGCCACCGGATCGGCGGCTTCGGCGGCCTCGAGAACGACCGGGGCAATCGAGGGGATGTCGAACTTCTCCCTGTAGACGGCGGCGATGATCCGCTCCCGGGTCTCGAGCCCGAACCGGGAGGAGAGCGAAGCGCGGAGGCGGCCCGCCTGGCCTCTCCCGTCGAGCTCCCGGGAGACGGCCTTGATCGCTTCCAGCCCGATAAAATACCCGCTCCCCTCGTCTCCGATCACCCTCCCCCATCCGCCGATCGAGATCGTCGTCCCGAGCGGAGATTTCCCGTTGACGACAGACCCGGTGCCTGCCACGGCGACGATGCCGGGACCGCCGTTGAACGCCCCTTCGAGCGCCACGCGCCCGTCGGATTGTATCGTGGTGGGAACGGGGGGAAGGCCCATCTCGCGGAGACGCGCCTGTATCGCCTCGCCGAGGACCTGCCGGTCTCTCTGTGAGCCGGCCCCGGCGAGCCCCAGCACGGCGGAGCCGATGTCGGAGGGGGAACGGCCCGCGGTCTTCGCGAGATCCGAGACAAGCTCCGCGAGGTTACGCGCGGCGTTGTCCGTGCCGATCACGTTCTGGTTCGAGCCCTCCCCTTTGCACCGGGCGAGGACCTCTCCGGTTGTATCGGCAAGGAGACCGAGCGTCTTGGTCCCCCCGCCGTCAACGCCGACAACGAGTGAATGGTGGGTCAATCGATTATTTCAGAAGTTGCAGTTTGGTCGTCCCGGCAAAACGGACTGCGCCTCCCCCGTCCGAAGCGATAAGCCGGGCAAAGTAGACGCCGCTCCCGCACGAGAGGGGGTTCCACGTTGCGCTGTGCGACCCGGCCGGCACGAGCGCGTCGACAAGCGTCGCGACTTTCTGACCGAGCACGTCGTAGACGGCAAGCGTGACGTGCGCATCGGCCGGAAGCCGGTAGCCGATCACCGTGGAAGGGTTAAAAGGATTCGGGTAGTTCTGGTCAAGCGCGTAGCCTCCGGGGATCCCCTTCACGGAGGGGGGGACGGAGACGATCACCGCCCGTGCCACCTGGAGCTGGTCGATGACGATCCTCCCGGATGGGGCGCTTGTCCCGGCCAGATAACGGAGCTGGAACGAGTCGAACCGGATCTCGGCGCCCAGAGTCGGGCTCCCGAGCCAGACGCCGACCGAGTCGTTGGCAAGGTCCCATTCAAGGAGCCTCCACCCCACCCAGTTGAGCGTGTACCAGCGGCTCACCTTGTGGTTTTGCGGCCTCCCCCCCGGGTAGATGTCGACGCTGTCCTCGACGCAGAAGCGGATCTGGCTCCCCCCGCCGTCGCCGAAGACGTACGCTTCGACGACTGTCCCGAGCTTTTGAAAGAGAATCGAGCGCTGTGTGACGAGCGTATCGAGCGGGACGCGGAGAAACCACGCGGAGCGAGAGGTGTCCCAGGCGAAGGCAAGGGAGGCGGCGCCCGGGTTGGCACCGGAGGCGGGATACACGGGGCTGGAGGTCAGCGTAAACGACGCGCTGTCAACCCCTTTTGTGAACTGGTCCGCCATCGGCTGCTTCCAGCCCGAGGGGGCGGCATCGAGCGAATCGATCGTCTGCGCGACCCGGGTTGATGGCTGTATGGAAAACGTCCAGGTCACGGGGGAGGTATTCGGAATAATGTTCCCGGTCAGGTCCTTCACTCCGCTCACGCGGACGATGTACGATGCCCCGGGATCAAGCGGTGCGGGGAAAAACATGTTCACAGCCCCTTTGCCGGATGCCTGGTAGTACTGGAGCGTCCTGGAGACAAGCCCCCCGCCCACTTTGCCGACGACGAAGTTCGGTATGACCACCGTTCCGGGATCGAGAGGCTCGTCGAACGTGATGTTCACGCACTGGTACGGCGTCGCTGCAACCCTGGCCGAGTCGGGCGACCGGGCGATGATCCTCGGCGGGTCGACCCGGACGAGCCGCGTCCGGAAATGAAGCACAAAGGGATTCCCCGGCGTCCCGATCCCCGTACCGTCGAGCGGCTCCCCGGACTGGCTGCGGGCGCCCGTGTCGACCCTGACGGTGAAATCGGTGAGGAACGGAAAATGCAGAGCGGGGGTGAAGCTCAAAACGGTCGTCCCCGGATCCCACGTGAGGCTCCCCGCGACAACCGGGGTGATCGAGAACGCGGCGCGCACGGTGGCCGTGTCCATCCGCGTCGAGAAACTTATCGTCACGGGGCGCGTGGGGAGAAAGGATGTGTCGTTGTTCACGGGCGAGGAGGCGATGACCGCAGGGAACCCCGTCGAAGCAAGCGCCCTGTCCGCGAATACGGTCGCGCCGGGAGCGACGACGACCTGCGCCGAATCGATTTTATACCCGGGGGTCTCGAACCTGACCGTGTATGTGCCTGCGGCCAGGCTGTCGAACATGTAGAATCCGTTCTTGAATCCGTCCCCGCTGTACACCCTGTTCAGGGGGAGGAGCCGCACGCGCGTGTTATTCAGCGGGGCGCCGCCTGCGACGTCGGTCTGCAGACCGGCGATGATCCCCCGGGGATCGGCCGGCACGCCGAAGTACTGCATGAACGCGTTCCGTATCGCGTACGCCTCCATCTTGTGGTAGTCGTTGTTCAGGAGGCGGCGGCATTCGGGGTAGAAATCGTGGAACGAGCCCTCGGAGAGCTCGCCCGGCATCAGGAGGCCGCTCAGGACGCCGAGATTATACCCGACGCCGGGGCCGCCGTAAAACGTATAGTCGAGCCAGGTGCTCGTACTGCTCGTGCGGAGCATCCCCTGTATCGCGGGGCCGATAAGGTTCGACATCGTGACGTCCTGCGGAAACGCCGCCGTGCGCGTCGGGATATTCTCCTTGACGAGCATCAGGGTGTAGTTGATGCTCGTATTGTTCGAGAGACCGCTCGCATTGCTGTGTATCGAATGGAACCAGTCGACGTTGTTCGCGTTGGCGAGCGTCCAGCGGGCGGTCAGGCTAGGCTCGTCGTTCCCATCGGGATAGGTTGTGTCGTTCGACGTCCGGGTGAGTATGACCGTGGCGCCCTGCTGCCAGAGGAGCTGGCGAAGGAGGAGCGCCTTCTCGAAATTGCTCTCCGATTCCCAGAAATTGACGCCGGGATCGGGCTGGACGTTCCTGTCGTCGCTTGAGTATCCGCCGTGGCCGGGATCGATGCAGAATTTCAGACCGGAAA
This sequence comes from Bacteroidota bacterium, assembly GCA_035506475.1. Lineage (GTDB taxonomy): Bacteria > Bacteroidota > Ignavibacteria > UBA10030 > UBA6906 > Fen-1273. Next base: position 7,563 of record DATJPH010000154.1, read on the forward strand.
GATCGGTCCTCTGCGCAAGCGCGGGGGACGCGCAAAGGAGGATGGCGCATATGAAGAGGGAGCGACGGTTCACCGCGTCGTCTCCGCGTACGTGATCAGGAGTATCGACCCTTCAAGCGTGCTGCAGACGATGGCGTCTTCGACCGGGGAACAGTCGGGGTACATCTCCGTGACGCCGGGGGTCGACGTGAGTGCGCCGGAGAGCCTGCCGTCGGGGGAGACCCAGGCGATCTCGGAGGAGCGTATCGCGTGGCCGTCGTCCTTATCCGCCATGTAGATGATCCACTTCCCGTCCCTGGTCCAGACCGGGGCATCGCGCCTGCCGATATTCACGGGGCTGTTCCCGTCGGCGTCCGCCACAAACGTCCCCCGGTCCATCTCGTAGGCGAGGAGCTTCGAGCCGTCGGGAGAAAGCGAGGGCCAGATATAGCTCCCGCTCCCGAGCGGATCGATGAGCGACTTCATCCCGTTCCGGAGTATGGCGATCTTCGTCTCCTCGATGCCCAGCACGGAGACGACCCCCTCGGGCTGCACGCCGACTGTCACCCCCTGGACGTCGCCGCCGATGGAATACACAAGATCGGTCCTCACGAACGCCGGGACGGTGACGGATCTCCCCGAGACGAGGACGGAGGCCGTGCCGCCGGCAACATCCCTGACAACCACCTCCTGGAGACGCTCGCCCGGCAGCGCCCCCTCGAGCGTCCGGCGCCACGCGATCCGGGCGCCGTCGGGGGATATCGTGAACCCGTAGCCCGAGCCCCTGTCGGAAGTTATCTGGACGACACTCCCCCCGGCGACCGAGTACGACCAGATGCCGTTGAAGTCGGACGCCGTATAATAGACCGTTTTCCCGTCGGGGGACCACCGGGGCTGGGACCAGGAACGGGCGCTCCCCAGGGGGAGCGTCCGGACGTCGAGGAGTTTGATCTGGGCGTCGGCCGGAAGGGTCGAGAGAATGAGGAGCAGTGCAATCATGAAGCGCATGGACACTTCTCCGATTGATCGCTTCGCTACGCTCGCGATGACATCAGCGCAACGACAGGGCTCGCAATGACACAATATAGGGAAAACGGAGGAAAGGGGCTTTTTCAGCCCCGGTCCTCCGTGACTTTCTTCAGTTCCCGGACCATCTCGTAGAACTCCGCAAGGGCCATCTCGCGGAGGAATATCATCCCCCGGGCGGCGCGGAGCCGGGGGTGTCCGTTCTTGAGGAAAAAGTCGGTCCCCAGGATCGTCTTGATCATCCCGTACTGGCCGACCTGGATCTTCTGCGCGAGTTCCGAGAACGGGCCGTCATGTTCGTAGCTCGGGAACGAGGCCGCGCTCTGAGAGCCGAAGCAGTTCATGAACGCGGTGTGGAGCATCGTGATCGAATTGATCGATACCGGGACGAACAGGTTCGCCTCCGCGGGCCGGTACCGGTACCAGACGTTCCTGTATCCCCAGACCCTGAGTGTCGAGTCGCCGCTCTCCTTTTCGTAGAGCCTGAGGGCCTCGGCGACGGCCTGGAGGGCCTTGTAGTGGGTGTCGGGGCCGCTCCCTTCCGGATCGAACGCGACGGAGACGACGTTGGGCCTCACCTGCTTGATGAGCTCGTAGATGGGAACGACGTCCCTGTGGACCTCGGGCTCGGGCGAAAATATGTCGCCGGTGTAGAACCCGAGACGGAGCGGATGGATGGCGTAGGACTCGATCCCGAAATACGCCCAGAGGAGCTCGACCTCCCACTCCCGGGTCATCCCCTTGAGGAGCTGGACCTGCTGCGGATCCTTGGCGCCGCTGTACTGGGAGCGGCAGTAGCTTATCAGCTCCTGCACGCGGTTGCGGAGCGTGTGGAGGTCGTGCGTCTGGTAGAGGCCGACAAGGTTGCGCAGGAGCCTGCGCGCCTCGGCCTCGTCCTTCATCTCCTGGCTGTTTGCGGCGGCGCCGTCGAGGTAGAGGTAGACGTCCTCCATCCGGGAGGCGTTCTCGTGCGTGTCGAAATAGCCCTGCGTCAGGAGAGCGAAGAGCGTCCCCGTCTCCAGGTGGCTCTCGAGCTTCAGGAGTATCGAGAGAAAGTACGGGTTCGAGACCGACGTGAACCCCGAGGTGAGGTTCGCGAAGTAGTGTTTGTTGCTCGGGTCGCGCACAAGGTGGTAGATGTGGGCGAGATACCCGAGCATGATGTCGTCGTGGTGGGGCTCGGTGTGAAGGAACGTCGTGTCCGAGACGTGGTCGAGCCCCTTCTCGATCTTCCCGATGATCCGGTTGCGCGCGTCGGTGGCAAGCTCCACGGGTTTCCTGCCGCTTTTGCGGAGGAGCTCCGCGGCGAAGCGGTCCCCTTCAAAATCCTCCTTCGTGAGCTGGACGAGCTGCTTGCCCGCGGAGATCGCCAGCGTCGTGACGACATCCTCGGCCCGTTCCGGGGTGAGCGTGGCCTCCTTGCAGAAATCCTCGAAGCGCCTCTCGGTCAGCAGGCTCGCGGCCCCGCGCGTCAGGTAGAACCTGGCGTTCGGGAGGTCCTGCAGGACGGAGGCCGGGTACTGCGGCCCCTTTTCGTTCTCGACGGCGAGCCTGACGATCGCCGCCTTGGCGTCGCCGGCGGCGATGATGATGGCGACGGCACCGGGGTTGTACGTGATCGTGGCGAGCCCGATCGTGATCACCAGGCGCGTGCGGGATATCTCGATCCCCCCCAGGTCGGTCGCGGCGGCGGCCTGCGTCTCGTAGTTCGTGCCGGTCAGCCGCGTCACCGAATAGACGCTCGAGCCCCTGACGTTGAAGGCGATATGGCCGTCGGGCCCGATCCCCCCCAGGAAGAACCCGATCCCCCCCATCTCCCGTATCTTCGTCTCGTACTCCATGCAGAACTCGTCGACCCTGTTGATCACGTCCTTCTGCAGGAGCTCGAGCTCCGAACGGCACTGGCGCACGCGGAGCGAGAGGTCGACAACGCTGTTCGGGAAGACCTCCTCCATGGTCTTGCCGGGGGGGAGACCCAGGGAGGTGGCGTTGATCAGGAGCGCCTTCGACGGGGAGAGGCCGAAGCCCTTGATATAGAACTCGCTGACGTACCAGTGAAAGCTGTTGTGCTGCGCCGCGTTGATGGGATAGAACTCGTCGATCTGGACGAAGCTGAGCGACCGCATGTCCGGCGGCTTCGCGCCGTCGATCTCCGCGGAGGCAAGAAGCGACTGGACGTCCTTGGTCTCCCACCGCTCGAGGATGCGCGTCACCCACTTGATGAAATGCTCGGGCGTCTTTCCCGTGGGGAGCGATATCACGCCTCCCGGGTTCTTCATGACCCATTCGATGAACCGGAGCGCGGTGAGCTTCCCGAGCTGCGGAAAGTTCGCCACCTCCACGATCCCGATCTTTTCCGTCGGTGCGTAGAGGGGTTTGCGCCCGCTCCGCTGAAGCTCCATCTCTTCGATACGGGATGACCCGTCATACTGCCTGAGGTTCGCCATAGAGTCCGTCGTTCTACTCCTTCGTTGTGAGTTTCCACTCGGCCGGGAGCTCCGCAAGCCACCGGGCAAAAAACGTGTTCGGCACCCTGTCGTGTTCGACGCCGGCGGGCGTCATCGACCAGCGCGCTCCCGCGGCGGCCACGCTCGCCGCCACGTCCGCGTGTTCCTTCGCAAGGTGCCCGGTGTACGCGGCCCTGATGATCCCCTTCCCCTTCAGGAGCCAGTCGCGGAAGTACTCGTGCTGGCCGTAGAGCGCGTCGAAGAGGAAAACGTGCGTGATCAGGTCCGACATCCCTCCCCGGTCCAGGACGAACCCGGCCGGCCGGTAACCGCCGCTGTGAGCCGTGACGATCAGGCGCGCGACGCCGGTCGACGTCACCACCTTCTCCGCCTTCATCGTCGCCATCACGTCCTCGACCATCCTCCGGAATCCTCCCGGGTCCTCCATCTTGCCCCCGAACGAGTCGCGCGCCCTGTACGGCCCCTGCGGGATGACGAGAAGGGCATTGATCTTTTCGGCGATCAGGGCCTGCGGAAGTCCGTACTGCTCGAGCACCCCGATGTCGTCGTTCATGTGCCCGTGGAAGTGGACGATGACGTTCGACCCGCCCGGCGTCTCGTGAAACCCGTCGGGGACGACGACGACGATGCTGCTGTCGGCATAGTGCGGGAAGTACGGATAGAACGTCCCATCGTCTTTCTTCAGCCCCGCCATCCGTGCGGGGTGCGGGAAGGGCGCGGCAGAGGAGCGGTAGATCGCCCAGCGCCCGCCTTTGAACGTCGTCCAGTCGACGTCGGAGGCATTGATCTTCCCCCTGTCGTACCCGGTCATCCCGGTGAACTCGTTCCAGACCGCCCGGGCGGCGTACGCGCCCAGAAGCGTCGCCGCATCAGCGTCGTCGTCCACGTGATCGGGAGACCTGTCCACGTACACGGCGATCACGAACTTCGCCTTATCGGTAAGAACAAGCGCGACGTCCGCTTTAGTTTCGGTGATGCTCCCCGTCTTGTGCGCGACGGCGAACGACGTGCAGGCCCCCTGCGGGAGAAGCCGCGGCACCATGTCGTTGTAGAACTGGTTTTCGAGTATCCCGATCATCGAGGCGCAGGAGACGGAATCGGCAAGCGTCCCCCGGTACAGCCGCTCCATCAGGAGCGCCATGTCTTCCGGTGTGGCCACGCCGATCCCGTAGATCATCGCCTCCGGGGTCTCCTGCTTCGTTTCGAGCGTGAAGAGCCGGTTCAGGATACGGGTGTTCTTCAATCCCTGCGAGGCGATGAAGTCGTTGACCTTCGCAAGCCGCGCCGCGTGCGTGGCGGCAAGGTGGTCGAGCACGAGGTTCGTCGCCGTGTTGTCGCTCATGGTGATCATGAGGGTCACCGCGTCCCCGAGCGTGATGACGGCGCCGGGCTCCAGGAACTGCAGGACGCCCGAGCCGGGCTTCCTGTCCCCGGCGCGGAGCGTGATGCGCATCCCGGGGTCGATCTCCTTCTTCCGGACCATGTCGAAGTACGTCGTCATCACGGGGAACTTGATCGTGCTGGCGGTCGGGAACCGGTCGCCGGCGTTGTAGGAGACCGTCTCCCCGGTCACGAGGTTCTTCGCCATGAGCCCCATGTGCCCGCCGAAACGCGCGTTGAGCGCGCGGAGCTCTTCGTTGACGTCCGCGCGCGCGGGGAGCGCGCAGGCGAGCGTGAGCAGGCAAAGGAGCGCAAGCATCCCCCTGCCGGCCGAAATGCGCCCGCCATGTTCAGACAGATATGCCATCGGGATTCTCCGGTCGGTCACACTTTGATGAACCACTTTCTCTTCCACATCGCCCAGACGACCAGGTACATCACCAGGATGAACGCGATCGCAAAGAGCGTGGAGGCGTTCACCGGGCTGAAGAAGGGGACGAACAGCGTGTTATAGATGAGCCCTTTCAGGGTCACCGGGGTCCCGTCCGCGCCCGCGAACTTGATCAGGACGAGGAGCCTTCCCACAATGCCGGAGAGGACGAACACTGCGATCGCGTTCATGCCGTAGATGACGAAGGGGCGGGCCCACTTCGTATGCCCCTTGACGTCCATCAGCCAGTAGAACATCGAGAAGCAGACGAGCGCCCATCCTGCCATGAAGATCACGTAGGAACTCGACCAGAGGTTCTTGTTGATCGGGAACCAGATGTCCATGACCGCCCCCGCCAGGAGGAAGAAATTCCCGAACACGAACATCCACGCGGTCTTCTCCTCGCGGGAATGATCCGTGCGGAGCCAGTGCCCGGTGAGTACGCCCAGCAGCGTCGTGGCAATCGCAGGGATAGTGCTCAAGATCCCCTCGGGATCGAACCCGGGGGCCGGCGCGCCGCTCCAGGTATGGCCGGCAAGGAGATGCGAATCGACCCACCACGGGAGACACCCCTGCGGCTGAAGGACCCCCGCGCCGTATCCCGGAACGGGGATCAGCATGACGGCGGCCCAGTACGAGGCAAGAAGTCCCACGACCCACCAGATCTGCGCCTTGATCCCCGAGTAGAGGAATATGGTGCTGGCGGCGAGGTAGCAGACGGCGATCCTCTGGAGGACGCCGGGAATCCGCATCGTCGCGAGAGAAAAATTCCCGAAAACCAGGCCGAACGGAAAGCCGTTCAGAAACGCCCCCAGCGCGAATATGATCACGGCGCGGCGCAGGACGTGCAGAAGGAGCTTCCCCCTGTCCTCGCCCCGGTCCTTCCGCTTCTGGAACGAGAGCGTCATGGCGACGCCGACGATCCAGAGAAAGAAGGGGAATATCCAGTCCGTGAACGTCCACCCGTTCCACCGCGCGTGCTCGAGCTGCGGGTAGATGGCGTTCCAGGACCCGGGGTTGTTGACGAGTATCATGCCGGCGATCGTGGCGCCGCGAAAGGCGTCGAGCGAGCCGAGGCGGGAGGAGGTCTCTGTCGTTGTCATGGGGTTATGGTGTCGTGGGTAATGGGTTGCTCCGGCCGCCAGGCTGCTTCACTTCGCAGTGACAGGCCTCGCAATGACTCATATTTTAACGGCGCCGATGCCGGGACCATCGGTCAGCGTCACCTTCCCGTCGACGATCGAGGCGCCCCGGAAGAGATCGTTGCTTATCAGGAGCGCGCCGTCGAGGTCCGCGTAGTCCGCAAGCGGGGAAAGCTGGGCGGCGGCCGAGATCGCGCAGGAGGTCTCCGTCATGCAGCCGATCATCACCTTCATGCCGAGCGCCCGGGCGGTGGCGATCATCTTGTACGCCTCGTGCATCCCGGTGGATTTCATCAGCTTGATATTGATGCCGTCGAAGACGCCGATCGCCTTCTTGATGTCCGTCATCCGGACGACGCTCTCGTCCCCGATGAGGGGGAGCGGGCTGCGCGAGCGGAGCCAGGCGATGTCGTCCACCTGCTCCTTCGGCATCGGCTGCTCCACGAACTCCACCCCCTTCGTGGCGAGCCATTCGATCTCCTTGAGGGCGGCTTCCCTGTCCTTCCATCCCTGGTTGACGTCCACCCGGATCGGCTTGTCGGTCACCTCGCGGATCGTCTCGATCATCTCCTTGTCGTTCGCGAGCCCCATCTTCACCTTCAGGACCTTGTAGATCTCCGCCTCCCTGACCTTCTGCCTCACCACGTCCGGCTTGTCGATGCCGATCGTAAAGGTGGTGACGGGAGCCTTCGCCGGGTCGAGCCCCCAGATCTTGTACCAGGGGTATCCGATCTTCTTGCCCACCCAGTCGTGGAGCGCGATGTCGATGGCCGCCTTCGCCGCCGGGTTCCCGGGAGCGATGGCGTCGATATCATGGAGTATGTCTTCCATCCTGAAGGGATCGGGGTACCTGGCCATGTCCACCTTCGAGAGGAACGCGGTGGCGGTGGCGTGGCTTTCGCCGAGGTAGGGCGGCATCGAGGCCTCGCCGTACCCGGTGATCCCGTCCAGCTCCAGCTCCACCATCATGACGGGCGTCGTGCTGCGCGAGAACGAGGCAACCGTGAAGACGTGCCTCAGCTCGAGCGTGTACGGATAGAACTTGAGTTTCATGGGGTTTCCCGATGTGGATGCGGAGGTGTGACCAAACGCAAAAAGCGTCTCCCGGCCGATCGCGAGCGCCGCGCCGGCAAGGGCCGACCGTTTGAGGAATGTCCGTCTGTCAGTGTTCATCGCCCCGGTAGTATGGGATGTGTGAGAGCCGGCGGACGCCGGAGGTTTCGCCGGCTCCGATGATCCGGCGTGCTTTGATGAAGTTCACCGCCCGCGAGTCGCTGTAATCCGAATCGGCGGGGTCCAGGCTGTTGAAATGTACGTCCGCGGACGAGTGGATGAACCGGCGCCCGCCGAGCGAGATGGCGACGTGCGTGATATGCTCGGGTTTCCCGGCCGTGGCGTGCGATCCGAAGAAGAGGAGGTCCCCGGGCTTCAGGTCCATCTTCCCCTCGGGCACATCCACCGGATCGCCGACCTCCGCCTGCTGGTCAGCGTCGCGGGGGAGGAGGACCCCGTTCAGATAATAGACGGTCTTCGAAAACCCGGAGCAGTCCATCCCCTTCGACGATGTCCCTCCCCAGAGATACGGGACGCCGAAGAAACGCTTCGCCGTGGCGACGATCCGCTCCGGCGTGTCGTGCGCCCGGGCAAGCCACGCGTCGAACGGAGAAGATTCCTCCTTTGCAATAAACCCGGACCGCCCGTCAGGGTACCCGGCCTCGTAGAAGGCGCCGGAAGATCCCTTGAGCGCAAGAAGCGAGCCCGCCACGACGTCGCTCACGGGCTGGGAGGTTTTCTCTTTTCCCGTGCGGACGTGCGTGATTTCCGCCGTCACGATCAGTTTCGGCTGCTGCGCCCACGCGCCGTAGGCGTCCTTCGTCATCCGGACGATCCGGTCGTCGGTCCAGCCGAGGTATTCATCGGGGGTCTGAACAAGGTACCATCCGTGTTCCTTCTTCAGTATCCTGACCGGCGTGCCGAGTATCGCCTGGGAGGCCATCTCCGCGCGGTGCTCGGGGGTGACCCGGAGATTGGCGACGCTCACATTGACGACCCCGAACGTCTTCTCCCCCACCGACGGGGCCGGGAGCGCGACGATGCTGTCGACGACCGTGTATGGCCCGCGTGAACGGGCCCACCGGAGGAGCTGGTCCTTCATGACGGAATCCTGGACCTCCCCGGTGAGCGTGAGCTGAGTCCCGGAGAGGGTCCCCTTCACGTTGAAGACCGCCGTGCGGCGGTCCGGGGCGAATTTCTTCCCGGCTTCCTCAAGAAGTGCGTTCACCATCGATGGTTCCGTTGTTCGTGTGCATCCCGCCACAAGCGACAGGCTTGCGGCGATGACGAGCAGATTGCTTCGGGCACGCAGAGCGTGCCCTCGCAATGACAGGGCTCGCAATGACAGGGTTCGCAATGACAGGGCTCGCAATGACATTCCTTATTTAATCAGAAGCATACGTTTCGTGGCGGCAAAACTCCCTGCCGTCATCCTGACAAGGTAGACGCCGCTTGCCCGGCGCGAACCGTCCCACGGGACGGCGTGCCTGCCCGGCGTCTCGACACCGTCGACGAGCCGGTCGACCTCCTGCCCCAGGACGTCGTAAACGACGATCGAGACCCTCCCGGCCACGGGAACCTGGTAGCCGATCATCGTCGTGGGGTTAAACGGGTTCGGATAATTCTGGTCGAGCCCGAACGTCGAGGGGACGTCAGGCGCCGGCTCAACGCC
>DATJPH010000155.1:0-2041 GCA_035506475.1 Bacteroidota bacterium
GGCCAGCGCCGCGCCGAGCGAGAATGCACACACGAGTGGAGCAGCAGGTCGCATCGTCATTCCTGTGAAGAGATGAAGTCGCCGGAATCCAGCGACCAGTCAAGACCGAAGAACCCCGTGAGGAGTATGCCGGCGTCCTTCCCCGACTTCGCGTCCGCGTTGAACACCGTGAGGTCCGGCAGCCCCAGCCCGGGCTCAAGATATCGGGCCATGTGGGAGAGCCGGAACCCCTCGATCCCGGTCCCGGAGACCGCGCCGACGATGGCGACGTCGCTCCCCCGGCGGGGCCTGACGAATATGCAGCAGATGTCCCTGCCTCTGAACGTCTTCTTTCCCGCGACGACGCGTCCCCGCCCGACGTTCACAGGAGAGTCCGCCAGGAGCATCTTCCAGAGGCGGTTGGTCTCGCTGTTGCCGTAGAGTATCACGTTCCGGTCGGGCTCCCGTGAAGGCGCGAAGCCGGTGTCGGGCAAAACGTCCACCGAGGCGTTCCCCTGGTACCAGAGCTTCTCCGCGTCAAAGCGCGCACGCTCGAACGCCCAGACATTCTCCTCCGCACTGCCGGAAGTCCCGTACACGAGCGCCATCCGGTTCCTGAACGCATCCTTGAACGTGCCGTACCTGCGCGCCCCTTTGAGTCCCGGGGCGGGGCGAGAGGTCTCACGCCATTTCCCGTTCTGTCTCTCGAACCAGAGCTCGCCGGACTGCGCGGCGGCGGGATGGACATCGACATTCTGGCTGTCGAGCGCGACCACGGCGCTCGCGTCCGCGTCGAACACGCTCCTGTCGATCGCCAGGCGCGCGACGTTCAGCGTCGTCCCTTCCACGCGGTGGAGTCCCGGGTCGACGTGGACACGCGCCGTGCTGAGCGAAAGCTGCTTCTCCTGGGCGTCGATCGCAAGCCATGCGTCGCGTGAGGAGACACCGGGGTTCTCCGTCGAGAACTCGACTGAGCGGAGCCGTTCCGCGCCCGGCCGGATGTGACGCGCGAAGAAGTCAAACATCGGCCTCCAGTCGACGCAGTCGTTCCCCGGCTCGGGAGAGACATCCCACCAGTGGCCCGCCCCCGGCTGCTCGTGGAAAACGAAGTCTTTCTGGAAGGGCTTGATCCGGTCCACCATCATGCGGGCCTGTTCGATCGGGACGTTGTCGTCGTCGATCCCGTGGAGGATGTAGACGCCGTAGTGCTTGTAGTTCTCGGCCAGCGCGAAGAGGTCGCTCGTGGCCGACGCGCGCTGGAGCATCAGTTTCACGGGAGCGGTCTCAACGGGCGCGGGGGAGAACCGGTAGGTGTGGAACGTGATCCACCCGGCGCTCGGGCCGATCGCCGCGAAGCGGTCGGGATACGTCGCCCCCATGAACCATGTCCCGTGCCCGCCCATCGAGTGGCCGGTCAGGTAGACGCGCTCGGGGTCCACGGGAAACTTCTTCAGCGCGACATCCAGGACCTCGAGCGCGTCCATGCGCCCCCAGTCCTCCCACGAGAATCCGTACGGCCTGCGGTTTGTCGCCGCGACGAGGTACCCCCAGGTCTTCGGCTCATACGAGCCAGCCTGGTTGATCGCCTCCACACCCGCACCGTGGAGCGAGAGGAAGAGGGCTTTCCGGTCCGGACCCGCCCCCGGGACCGGGGGGAGGAGGGCGTAGTACTGGACACTCCCGTCGATGCCGCTCACGAACGTCTCGCGGCGCGCGTCCGTGGGGGCGACGACGCGGAGCATCACCGTGAGGGTGTCGAGCACACGGTGCGTTCGGCCGCCGCCGATGAGTGAAAGGCGGAGGGGGATGACCCCTTTCGACGGCCCGGCAGCGACGCTGATTCTGAACGCCGCCTTCCGGATCCCCATCGCGGGGGACTGCGGGACCTCCGACGTGTCGGGTGTGCCCCCCTCCGGGGCGCAGACGAGCGAGCAGCCACGGAGCGTCGAAGTTTCGGCGTTGATGATCGCGATCGAGCCTGGGGCGTCGAGCGCGGTGCCCGTGACTGCGTCGGGGATCGTCACGTCGCACTCGTTGAGCGCGACGGGAGCCGCGAGCGACA
>DATJPH010000156.1:0-2174 GCA_035506475.1 Bacteroidota bacterium
GGCATCGCCGGTCATGAGCCTGCCGAGCGCCGTATGAGCCCTGCCGAGGACCTTCGCCCTGTCCGTTTCCTCCATCTCTCCATACCTGTCCATGCGGGGGAGGCTCTTTTCAATGAGCATCTCCATCTCGCGCTCTCTCTCCGCCTTGAGCGAAGGCGAAAAACGCCTGAGACCCCCGGGGAGTGACGCGGGGGTATCCGACCAGAGCGCAAGGTAGCGGTCAGTCAGTTCAGAAACTGTGCGGGCGAGGGAATCCATCTGATTGAAATATACGATTTTCTGCGGCGTGATGCTCGTGGAAATGACCGGACATTGACATTGCACGCCAACTGGGGTAGATTGCACCGGGAACACGTGAAGCCGGACGGTTCCACATCTTACGGCCCCCGCACATGAATACCAGGAAGCTTCTCTTCGTCCTCCTGCCACTCCTCTTCCCCGCGTTCGCCTGCAGCGCACAGAACCGGGGATCCGACAGGAAGCCCGCAGTGGCGGGACTCTTCTACCCCGGAACGCGCACCGAACTCGACGGCATGCTCAGGGAACTGTTCAAGGGCGCGCTCCCCTCCACCGTCCCGGGGGAGGTCGTGGCGATCATCGTCCCCCACGCGGGCTACGTGTTTTCCGGCGGTGTGGCTGCGTCGGGGTATACCACGATCGACCGGGACAAAGAGTACGACAACATCTTTATCATCGGCCCGAGCCACTCAATCGCCTTCGAGGGGGCATCCGTCTACACGGCGGGGAACTTCGTCACGCCGCTTGGGACGGTGGAAGTCAACCGGGAGCTCGGCGCCGGGCTCATCCGCAACAACCCCGTGTTCAGCGACAGGCTTGACGCCCAGGCGGGTGAACACAGCGTTGAGGTGCAGGTCCCCTTTCTCCAGCATATCCTCTCGAAGCCCTTCCGGATCGTCCCCATTGTCGTGGGGGCGAATTCGCCGGCAACATGCATGAAGATCGCGGGCGCTCTCCGCCCCTACCTGAACACGCGGAATCTGTTCGTCATCAGCAGCGATTTTTCCCACTACCCGGCGTACAACGACGCCGTCCGGGTCGATAAGGCGACGGCCGCGGCGATACTGACGAACTCGCCCGACAACCTCCTCGCCGCGATGGAGCACAACGCCGCCGAAGGGGTGCCGAACCTTGCCACAAGCCTCTGCGGCTGGTCGGCGGTCCTGACGCTCCTTTATATGACGGCCGGGGGGAGCGGCCGCAAATTCACGCAGGTGCAGTACAAGAATTCGGGTGACTCCCCCGAGGGGGAGCGGGGGAGGGTCGTCGGGTACAACGCCATCGCCGTTTCGGAGGAGAAGACTCCCCGGCAGGGGGAGTTCTCTCTCAGCCAGACGGAGAGGGATACACTCCTCCAGATTGCAAGGAAGACGGTCGAGCAGTACGTCCTCCACGGCGGCGTCCCCGGGGTCGAACCTGCGGGGCTCAGCGAACCGCTCCGGGCACACTGCGGCGCGTTCGTGACGCTCTACGAGCGCGGGGAGCTCCGGGGATGCATAGGCCGGTTCGACGCGGATGAGCCGCTCTGGACGGTCGTGCAGCAGATGGCGGTCGCCTCGGCTTCGCAGGATCCGCGGTTCAACCCCGTGCGGCCCTCCGAGGTGAAGGACCTCCGGATTGAAATCTCCGTCCTCACGCCGATGCGGAAGATCAGCTCGATCGACGAATTCCATCTCGGGAAGCAGGGCATTTACATGAAGAAGGGGAACCACGCGGGGACATTCCTGCCGCAGGTCGCGCTCGAGACCAACTGGACGAAGGAGGAGTTCCTCGGGCACTGCGCGGAAGACAAAGCGGGGATCGGCTGGGACGGATGGAAGGACGCCGAGCTCTACGTCTACGAGGCACTCGTCTTTGGAGAAGCTGGGCAGTAAAGACTCCGGGCTCGCGGTGGCGGCACTGGGGATGACGTCGCTCACCACGCAGGTCATACTCCTGCGCGAATTTGTCTCCGTCTTCCAGGGGAACGAGCTGGTCATCGGCGCCGTCCTGGCAAGCTGGATGATGCTCACGGGCGCGGGCGCGTTCCTGGGGAGGCCTGCCCACACCCTGGCCGCCCGGCGGCTGACCCCCGCCGCCGCGCTCGCCTGCGCGGGGACTCTCCCCCCCGTCACCGTCCTGATACTCCGCACGATGCGGAACGTCGTGTTCACCGC
>DATJPH010000157.1:0-8938 GCA_035506475.1 Bacteroidota bacterium
TGATGTTCATGCTGTTGCGCGCCTCGTCCCACGACTTCGTGAACGTGGCGTTCGATACCACGTTCTGCATGAGGAGCTGGGCGAGGTTGAAGCTCGTGTTCTGGTAGTACGACCCGCTCGTGAAGGTGAAGTCCACCTGCAGGTGCGCGGTCGGGTCGAAATCTTCGGCGTGACGCCAGTGGAGGTTGAATTCCTTCGTCTGGCTGTACCCCGGGTCGGCCCGCTCCCCCGCGATGACCTTGCCGAACGAGGCGTCGATCCCGCCGTCGAAATAGTAGCGGAGCCTGTAGTTGAAGTCGCCGTACAGCGTGTAGCTCCCCTTGGAGTACCCGTCCGCCTTGAACGCGACGTCCGTGTAGTCGGACATCGCCCAGTAATACCCCAGGTGCGTCAGATAGCGGCCGCGCGTGCTCTCGCCGAATGCCGGACCGATGATACCGGAGCGGCGTCCCCGCTCGCTCGGGAATATACCGAAGGGGAGGGCGAAGACGGGGACGTCGGCGATATAGAGATACACCGGCCTCGCCACGATCTTGTCCTTGACGATCACCTTCATTTCGGGGCTGCCGAAGTAGTAGTGCGGGTGCTCGAGATCGCACGAGGTGAACCTCCCGTCCTCCACGAAGAGGACGTCGTTCTGGACCTTTTTGATCTCGTCGCCGTAGTAGTAGGAGCGGTCCATCTCCGTCTTGCCGAGATCGATCTTCCCCTTCTTCGTCTTGAAATCATAGACGATCGTCTGCCCGTGGTACACTTCCGCGCCGTCGACAAGCTCCGGGAGCCCCCGCATCTTCCTCCCCGTCGTGTCGGAGGTGTCGGCGACCCCCCGCGCGTTCAACAGAGAGGTGGTCCAGTTGATGTCGATATTCTCCGCCTTCATCGCGAGGTCCCTGTACGTGATGTTGCTCTTCCCGTACATGAACATCGTCCTGGACCTGAGGTCGTAGCGGACGGAATCGTTTGCCAGGTAGGTGACGACCGTGTCGATGCCGGAGGAGGACCCGCCGGCCTTCAGGGAGTCGCGCCGTGCGGCGGAGGTGTCGCGCAGCGCCGTCGAGTCGCGCCGTCCGGCCGCAAGCGAGTCTCCCCTCTTCCCGGTCTGCGCAGCCGCCGGGGCGGAAAGGGTGAGGACGATCGCAGCGCCGAGGAGGCACGCCAGTGGGGAGATCCGGCTCATCGCTGTTTTTTCTTCCACCAGCTGTTGAGCCTCGCCCTGATGTTCTTCTCCTCCCCGTTGTCCGTGGGGGCGTAGTAGATCTTTCCTTTCAGTGCGTCGGGCAGGTACTGCTGCTCGACGAAATTCTTCTCGAAGTCGTGGCTGTATTTGTACTCGGCGCCGTAGCCCATGTCTTTCATCATCTTCGTCGGGGCGTTCCGGAGGTGCAGCGGGACAGGGGCGTCGGGAAGCCTCCGGACATCATCGATGGCCGCGCCGATCGCCGCGACCGCGGCATTGCTCTTGTGACACGACGCGAGGTAGGCAGCGGTCTGCGACAGGACGATCCGGGCCTCCGGCATGCCGATGTAGTCAACGGCGGTGAAGCAGGAGGTGGCAAGCGTCAGCGCGCCCGGGGCGGCGTTCCCGATGTCCTCGGAGGCAAGGACGATCATCCTCCGGGCGATGAATTTCGGGTCTTCTCCTCCCTCGAGCATCCTTGCCATCCAGTAGACCGCGGCGTCCGGGTCGCTCCCGCGCACGCTCTTGATGAACGCCGAGATGATATTGTAGTGTTCTTCCCCCCCCTTGTCGTACCGGACGTATTTCCGCTGGAACGCCTCCTCGATCTCCTTCTTCGCGACCCTCCTTGCACCGTCCGCGCCGGGGACGGCCAGCCGGATAGCGGTCTCCAGGCCGTTGAGCATCATCCTCGCATCGCCGCCCGACAGGAGTATGAGCTCGTCCCGGTCCTCCACCGTGACACTGATCTCCCTGAGGACGGGGTCCTCCGCGAGCGCGCGGTCAATGATCCGGTTGAGATGGTCGTCCGTCAGGCTCTGGAGCGTGTAGAGGCGGCTGCGGGAGAGGAGCGGGGAGATGACTTCGAAGGAGGGGTTTTCCGTCGTGGCGCCGATAAGCGTGATCACGCCGTCTTCCACGCTGTGCAGGAGAGCGTCCTGCTGCGCCTTGTTGAACCGGTGAATCTCGTCGATGAACAGGACCGTCCCGCGGCCGAACCGGGTGCGGTTCGTCAGCGCCCGCTCGATCACCTCGCGCACTTCCTTCACGCCCGAGGAGACCGCGTTGAGCTGGAAGAACTCCGCCTTCGTCTGACCGGCGATGATCCGGGCGAGCGTGGTTTTCCCCGTCCCCGGGGGGCCCCAGAAAATCATCGACGAGATCGCGTCGCTCTCGATCAGCACCCGGAGCGGTTTCCCGGGGCCCAGGAGGTGTTCCTGCCCGACAAACCCGTCGAGTGTCGAAGGGCGGACCCGCTCGGCGAGCGGGGACGCGTCGGGCGCCGGAGGTGAGCCAAAGAGGTCCATGGGGGTGCTATTTCGCCGGGGTTACCCTGTACACCTGCTCGCCCTGGCGCGACATGTGGTGCTTCTCCCGTGCCACCTTCTCGATCTCGGCCTTGTCGCCGTCGAGCTTTTTTGACTCCGCTTCGAGCGATTTCCGCTCCGCCTCTCCGGCGCGGATCTGCGATTCGAGTTCCGTTTTTCGCTGCTGAAGGCGTATGCGGTGAAGTATCCCGTGGTTGCCGAACACGACGAACACGGCCAGCGGTATGCCGACGATGAGCGCTATCATGAGCCGCCTGTTCTTCAGCACCCGCTTCGCCAGCGCCCGGAGGTCGGGCCGGCCCCTGTTTTTCCTGTAAAAGAGATTGTCCATGCCTAGGACCTGTACCAGTCATTGGCCGGCGCATACGAGGTGCGCCGCGCGTTCATCTGGGCGTGCCGCTCCACGGCGAGGGCAATCAGCCGGTCGAGAAGCGCCGAAAACGGCAGGCCGGCTGCTTCCCACATCTTCGGGTACATGCTGATCGCCGTGAACCCGGGAATCGTGTTGACTTCGTTGAGATAGACCTTCGGCTTTCCCTTCGTAACGAAGAAGTCAACGCGCGCCATCCCGGCACAGTCGATGGCCGTGTACGCGCGGAGCGCGAGCCGCCT
This sequence comes from Bacteroidota bacterium, assembly GCA_035506475.1. GTDB lineage: Bacteria > Bacteroidota > Ignavibacteria > UBA10030 > UBA6906 > Fen-1273. Next base: position 3,118 of record DATJPH010000157.1, read on the forward strand.
GACCTCGCGTGCGACGGCGGCCGGGATCCGGGCCGGTATGACGGAGGACGACTTCCCGTCGACGTACTTCGCGTTGTAGTCGTAGAACTCGTTCGAGGGGATCACCTCCCCCGGGACCGACGCTTCCGGCGCGTCGTTCCCCAGGACGCTGCACTCGATCTCGCGCGCACGGGGGACTCCCTGTTCGACGATCACTTTCCTGTCGAATTCCGCGGCCAGGAGGAGGGCGGGGGCGAGCTCGGCCCGCGCGTGGACCTTGGAGATCCCCACGCTCGAACCGGTGTTTGCCGGCTTGACGAACACCGGGTACCGCAGGGCCTTTTCCACCAACCTCGTGACCTTCCGGGGGTTCTCCCGGCATTCCGCGCTGTAGTGCCACGTGTACCTGACGAGCGGGAGTCCCGCCTCGCGGAATATCATTTTCTGGACGATCTTGTCCATCCCGACGGAGGAGGCGAGGACCCCCGCGCCCACGTACGGGATGTTGGCAAGCTCGAGGAGGCCCTGGAGCGTCCCGTCCTCCCCGTATGTGCCGTGGACGAGGGGAAAGACCACATCGATGGGGACAGGGAGTCCCCCGTTCCCCTCGGCCGAGACGAGCCCCTGCCGGTTCGGCTCGGGGATCAGAAACTTTTCGGGCTCACGGTCCAGCGGAGCTTTCTCTTTCAGCATCCCGAGGGCCTGCGAAGAGCTTATCCACCGGCCCTCGGGGGTGATCCCGATCGGCACGACCTCGTACTTCTCCCTGTCCAGGGCGTTCATGACGGACGTCGCCGAGACGAGCGAAACCTCGTGCTCGCCGGATCGCCCTCCGAATATGACGCCGACACGGATTTTCCCCGTCATGGGATGACCCCCATCGAGGCAAGGCGCTGCTCGATATAGCGCCGCACTTCGCCGTCGGACATCTCGCGGTCGTCGCCGGCCACCGCGCACGGGATCTTGCCGGAGAAATCCTTCCCGTAGCTCTGCACGCTCACACGGCTGAGCCGTCCGAGCTCGTCCGCACTCAGCCTCTTTTCGCCTCCGAGGACCCTGGCGATGAACGTGATCCGGGCCGCATGTTCCACTTTCTCCATCCTGTAATATGCGTCGTAGACGTCGGTGCCGTATGTGACGGCGCCGTGGTTTGTCAGGAGTATCGCCTCGGCGGAGCGGACATAGGGGCGGAGCGATTCGGCGACCTCCGTTGTCGACGGCGTGGCGTACTCCGCAAGCGGTATTGCGCCGAAGCCGACGATCACCTCCGGGAAGAGGCACCCCTCCAGGGGCTCCCTGGCGGTGGCGAACCCGGTCGCATACGGCGGATGCGCGTGGACGACGGAGCCCACGTCCTTCCTCTCCCGGTAAATAAACAGGTGCATCCCCGTTTCGGTGGAGGGGCGCGACCGGCCCGCAACAAGATCCCCTGCGGGGGTGATCTCCACGAGGTCCTGCGCCGTGACCATCCCCTTGTTGATGCCCGTCCGGGTGGTGAGGATGTTCCCCCCGGGGAGCCTGGCGCTCACGTTGCCGTCCGTCGCGGAGACCAGTCCCTTGGCCTCCAGCCGGTGGCAGACGTCGATGATCGCCGCGGTGAGGGCGTGCCTGCTCTGCAAGGCGGTCTCCGCCATCTAGTGCCCTCCTTCCGGAACGTTGTTCCCGAACTGCCGGTACAGGGAGGCAAGGGAGACGCTCGGCGGGAGCGACGACTCGGTGATGACGTACGACAGTCGCGTCGCGTCCCGCGGCCAGACGATCCTGTGCCCGTTCTTGATCCAGGACCTGACGCTCCCGTTTGTCCTGACGATCTCCCGCCCCTCGTTCACAACGACAAACAGCTCGTCCTTCCGGACTTTGAGCCCTTCGATCTGGTCGAGGTTCGGGAACGTGTAGACGATCTCCGCGCTCAGCGTATCGCCGCCGGCATAGAACAGCTTCGATTTCACCTTCCTCCCCCCCTTCTCGAACTCCGTCACCCCTTCATTCTGTATGGAGGCCATCATGACGGCGTAGTCGCGGGCGACAAGCGAGTCCGTGCGTGCATCCGAGCGTATGTCGACGAGCCGCATGAGCGCCTCCCCGCCTCCGTTCTTGTTCAGCTTGATATGATGCTCCGTCGTCCGCACCAGGAGGCACGCCGGCATCAGGAGGGCCATCGCCGCGGTGAGCGCGGCGCGTGAAGCAAATCTTAAGAGCGTCATGGCTTGCACCCGAATTGTTGTCATCGGCCCTTGATCCATTCCTCGGCAATCTGCACTGCGTTCGTCGCCGCCCCCTTGCGCAGGTTGTCGGCGACGATCCAGAGATTGAGCCCGCTCGGGACGGTGGGGTCCAGCCTGATCCGTCCCACGTAGACCGGATCGGTGTCCCATGCATCGACGGGCATCGGGTATTCAGACCGGGCCGGATTGTCGAGAACGACGACCCCGGGCGCCGCACGGAGGGCGGTGCGGGCGGCCGCCACGTCGCACGGTCGTTCGAACTCCACGTTGACGGATTCGCTGTGTCCGCCCCAGACGGGGACGCGGACGCACGTGGCGCTGACCCTGATCGAGTTGTCTCCCATGATCTTCTTCGTCTCTTCCACCATCTTGTATTCCTCCTTCGAGGACCCGTCGTCGAGAAAGACGTCGACCTGGGGGAGGATGTTGAACGCGATGGCGTGCGGGAACTTCTTCTCGCCCGCGGGCCTCTGCGCGATCTCGTCCTCGAGCTGCGTGAGTCCCTTCTTGCCGGCCCCCGTCACGGACTGGTACGTGGAGACGACGATGCGCCGGATCCTCCAGAGGTCGTGGAGCGGCTTGAGGGCGACGACCATCTGTATCGTGGAGCAGTTGGGGTTCGCGACGATCCCCCGGTGCGCGAATATGTCCGCCCGGTTGACCTCGGGAACGACAAGCGGGACTGCGGGGTCGAGCCGGAACGCGCTGCTGTTGTCCACCACGAGCGTCCCCGCCCCGACGGCGTGAGGGGCGAATTCCCTGCTCACGGACGCGCCCGCGGAAAAGAGCGCGACGTCGACACCGGCGAACGATCGGGGCGTCAGCTCGCGGACGGGGATTTCTTCCCGGCCGAATGTGACGGTCTTGCCGGCGGACCGCGCCGACGCCAGGAGCCGGATCTCACTCACGGGGAAGCGGTGCTCTGCCAGGACCTGCGTCATCTTCCTTCCGACAAGGCCGGTTGCCCCGACCACGGCGACTGCGTACTTCTTCACCCGGTTATCCTTCGTTGATGTGTTCGATTGTTTCCCGCCGGCGGATCAGCGTCCGCATATGCCCGTCGACGAGCACTTCGGCCGGGCGGGGACGGGCGTTGTAGTTCGAGGAGAGGACGTACCCGTACGCTCCCGTGCACATGAGCGCAAGGTACTCTCCCCGTTCGACGCGCGGGATCCGCCGGTCGAGCGCGAAGAAATCTCCCGATTCGCAAAGCGGGCCCACGATGTCCGCAGTTTCGTGCTCGCGCCCGGCAAGCTCGAGGGGGACGATCTGGTGGTAGGCGTTGTAGAGGCTGGGCCTGATCAGGTCGTTCATCCCCCCGTCGACGACGATGAACAGCTTGTCCTCGGTCTGTTTCCGGTAGAGCACTTTCACAAGGAGGACGCCGGCGTGCGCGATCACCGACCGGCCCGGCTGAATGGAGAGTCGGCAGTTCGTCTCCCTGAGAAGCGGCGCCACCGTACGGATCAGGCTTGCCGCCGAGAGGTTGAGCTCCTCGGGTTCTTCGGGGGGAATCCCGGGGTGCGTGATGTACCCCCGGTACTGAACGCCGAACCCCCCCCCGAAATCGAGGTCCGCAACGGGGATGCCCGCCCCGGTGAGCTCCCGCAGGAGACGGACAAGGGCCTCGGCGGCACGGAGGAAGGTCTCGGCCTTCGTGATCTGTGAACCGATATGGCTGTGAATCCCGCTCACCGCGATGTGCCTCAGGCTCATCGCCCAGCGAAGGACTTCCGCGGCCTGCCGGGCGGGGATGCCGAACTTGTTCTGCTTGAGGCTTGTGGAGACATACGCGTGCCCGCCCGCGTCGATATCGAGGTTGACGCGCAGGAGTATCCGCGCCGTCTTCTTTTCCTGTCCGGCGATCGCGCTCAGGACCTCGATCTCCTCCGTGGACTCGACGTTGAACGCGTGGATCCCCGCGCGGAGCGCCGCCGCGAGCTCGTCTTCGCGCTTGCCGACACCGCTGAAGGTGATCTTGGCGGCATGGATCCCGGCCGCGAGCGCGACATGGAGCTCTCCCACCGAGGCGACGTCCGCGCCGAACCCCTCTTCGCCGATCAGGCGGAGGAGCGTCCTGTTGGCGTTCGCCTTGGCGGCGTAAAACGACATGTGCGGGTGACCGTCAAACGCCCGCTCAATATTGCGGCAGTGGTCGAGCACGGAGCGCTTGCTGTAGACATAGAGCGGGGTCCCGAACTCCTCCGCGACCGCCCGGAGGGGGACCGATTCCGCCATGAGCGACGAGTCCCTGTACGTGAATTCGTGCATCCGCAGCCTTAGTTGATGAACAGTTCGACAAGCGCCCTGTAGGGCGAGAACGCCCCGCCGATCACGGCGCTGAAGGCATCGCTCACGAAGCGGACCCGCATCGCAAAGAGCACGACAAGGACGCCGATGAAGCCGATGCGCATGTAGGCCATTGCCGCGCGCGGGGGAAGCAGCGCGGCGAACATGTGCGACCCGTCGAGCGGCGGGAGCGGTATCAGGTTAAAGACGCCGAGAACGACGTTGATATACATCCCTCCATAGAACATCGTGAGGATGAAGTGGATGACCTGTCCCGGAAGCCCTGCGTCAGGGTCCGACACGGCCGAGCGTGCAAATCCGGTCGCGATAACGACGCACGCGCAGACAAGGGCCAGGGCGAAGTTGGCAAGCGGTCCGACCGCGGAGACAAGGACGCTGTCGCGCAGGGGCCTCCGGAAGTTCATCGGGTTGACGGGGACCGGTTTCGCCCAGGCAATGAACACATGGCCGGCCGCCGCGATCGACATCACCGGGACGAGGACCGAGCCGATAAGATCGATGTGCGGGATCGGGTTGAGCGTGAGCCTCCCCCGCTCCCGCGCCGTCGGATCCCCGAGCCTGAGCGCCATGTACCCGTGCGCGACCTCGTGAACGATCACGGAGAAGATGAGTATCGGAATTATCGGGAGCTGTTCGATCACGATGCCTCCGAGTGGATCCGCCCGGGGGCGGGCTCTCCGGCAAGCGAACAGTACCGGGAGAAATCGATTTCATAGCCCCGGGCATGAAATGCGCCGCTGGCGGGATCCTGCACGTACGTACCGCGATAGTCGCCGCGGACGACGCGCTCGAGCATCTCCGCAAGGGTGTCGATATCCTCTTTCGTGTTGTAGCAGCCGAGGCTGGCCCTGACCATTCCCGGCATGTTTGACTTGTTCCCCGCCATCACCTCGGCGGTGAATATGCGGTCTTCCTGCGGGGTGACGCCGAGGAGCTCCTTAACGTACGGATGGGCGCAGAAACACCCGTCGCGGACGCCGATCCCCCCCTCGACCCCCAGTATGGCCGCGACAAGCGAGTGGTGCATCCCCTCGACGTTGAACGCCATTACGCCGACCTTCTCTTCGAGGCGGTCGGTGGGACCGTAGAAGACCAGTCGGGGGATCTTCTTCAGTTTTCGGTACCCGTAGGCGAGCAGCTCCTGCTCATGCGCGGCGATTGCGCTCATGCCGACGGAGGCGAGAACGCGCACCGCCGCAGCGAGCGCCACCCCGCCGATCACGTTCGGGCTTCCTGCCTCCTCCTTGTGCGGGGGGCGGTTCCAGACCGCGCTGTCGAGCGTCACGATATCCACGACCCCCCCGCCG
>DATJPH010000158.1:0-4543 GCA_035506475.1 Bacteroidota bacterium
CCCCCTTTGCATGCTGTGCGTTCCCCAGGACAAGGAATGCCCGCGCACAGAGAGGGTCCGCCTCGATCGCGCGCCGGGCAAACCGTTCGGATGCGCCGGCGTTATTGAGACCTTCCAGGAGGAGCAATGCAAGATCAGCGAGCGCTGAAGCATAATTCGGTTTCAGTGCGAGGAGCGACTGAAACGCCGAGAGCGCCCCCTTCAGGTCTCCGTTCTTCCACCTCGCACGCGCAAGCATGTAGAGCGCGTCGACGTCCCGGGGACGGGCCGCCGAGGCGAGCCGGAGCGAAGACTCGGCTTCAACAATCTCGCCCGCGTAGTAGTGCGAAAGGCCCGATGCGTAGCCCCCATCCCCCGCGGAAAGATCCGCCGGCCGGTGTGCGCCCTCTTCTCTCACCGCGATCCCCCCGGGGGACACGTGAGCGTGTTGTGCGCCGCGGGGAGCCCCAGGACGGCGTTTACCTTGGCAAGACCCGCAGCGCCGAACGCGTTGTCCGCCTCCAGCGCCACGGCATGTTCGAACATCACCTTCGCGTCGGAATCAAGGCCGGCAAGATAGAGGACCTCGCCCAGGCCGGCGCATGCGTGCGTCGAATCGGGGCGTATCTTCAGCGCCCGTTCAAATGAAGCCTTCGCACTGTCGAGATCGCTCAGGCCGAGGTGGCTCATCCCCCTGAACGTTTCGAGTCCCGAGGCCGCCGTTTCCCGCGCCCCCTCCGGGATCCCGGAGATCATCTCCTCGGCCCCTTCGAGCGCCCCGAGCGCTTCGGCGAACCGCTTCCTGCCGAAGAGGTCCTGTGCGGCCGCCATCCTGGCCCCGAGATCCCCCGACGGGGCGGCCAGAGCGTGACGCGCTTCAGGAGCGGGTGTGAACCTGGCGAGGCAGAATCCCGCCTTCTCGTTCATCGCCGTGATGACCTCAAACCGCGGATCGGCGGAAAGCTCCACGAAGCTTGCGTGGTGCTTCACGTGATTGATGTCGTCAAGCATGAGGTAGCAGGGGCCCTTCAATTTCCCCAGGAGGTATTTGAATTCGACGTTCCCCATGTGGCCGCCGCTGTCGAGCAGGACAAAATCCGGCTCCGCGCCGAAGACGCCGAGCACACGCCCCAGGAGGTCTTCCGCCACGTCCGGAAAGTCGGTCTCCATGAAATATTTTTCCACCCGCTCGCCCACGGCATGGTCGACGTAGAGCGGGGCGTTCCCTGCCTCGTGCACAGTCCGTTTCTCTATATCTTCCTTCGTCGGGAGAAGCGACCTCGGGACGGAGAGCCCGTTCAGAAGCGTCACGTATCCCAGGAGGCCGGCCCGCTCCAGATTCTGACGGGCCAGACCGTGCAAACCGGGATTGACCTCGATCGAATAGAACCTGGCGTCGTTGATCGCGCACTCCTTCAGTGCGCCTGCGATCACGGCCGTCGTCCCGGTCCCCATGAACGTCCCCGTCTCCAGTATCTTCTTCGGCTTCACGCGCGCAAAGAGATCCCTTATCGTCCGGGCAAACTGAGAATCCGCGTGGACCGCCGTAATATCTTCCCCCGGCGCCTCCTTTGCGGAGCCCAGTGCCAGGAGCCCTTTGCGTGCCTGCTCATTTGCCGGGTCGTTCTTCAAACCCCATTCGTACATCGTCCTTGCCTCGTCCGGGAGCCCGGCCATGCGAAAGACGTCGCCAAGCCCGGTACACGCGCGGGAGGAGGAATTGTCGGCTTCAAGCGCCCTGCTGAATGCTTCCTTCGCCGATTCGAGGTCCCCCTGGCCGAGTGTGCAGATCCCGATGAAATTTTCGATCCCGCAGATCATCGAAGGGGCGGCCCCTCCCCTTGCGGCGGCTTCCCTGGCCCCGAGCGCCGAGGCGAGAGCGCCCGAGGGATCCCCTTGCTCCATGCATAAGGCGGCCTGGCGCATCTGCCGGGAAAGAAAATCCGGATCATCCCCCTTCCCGGCAAACCCGATCAGGAGACGCTCGAGCTCATTCCACTCCCGTTCCTGCGGAAAGAGTGCTGCGGTTTTCGCACCGCCGCTGACGAGAGTCTGCCTCAGTGCGTCATCGTGTATGAGGCGGCGGACCGCTCCCGCGATCTCATCCGGAGAGCCGGCCGGGACAAGGAGCGCGTTCTCGCCGTCCCTGCAGTATTCCCGCGCCCCGGCAGTGTCCGTGCATACCACGGCAGCGCCGGATGCCATCGCCTCAAGCGGCGGGCGGGGACAGGAGTCGTAGTGAGACGCATAAATCAGTATGTCGGCGGACCCGAAAAGCATACGCTTCCCCTCATCCGGGGGGGCGACATGGAATTCGGCCGGGAACCCCCGGAATATCGACGGGGGGGTGTTCGAGATCCTCACGGCGGCAAATTTCTCCCCGGACTCGGCCAGAAGCTCGAGGGCTTTCCGTGTTTCCGCGATCCCCTTAAACGAAAGAGGCTCGAGGTCCGTCCCGGCCTCATCGGGTCCGACGATCAGTATGCGCGGAACGCCGCCGGGGAGTGACTTTTCACCGGGGGCGAATACGTCCTGATCGACGCAGACCGGCAGGAGCGCATCGGCCTTCCTGCCGTAGAGCTCCTCGACGCGCGATGCAAGAGCGCGGGAGTTGGCGACAAACCGGACGCCCGGGAGAAGATAGGAGATCCGGGAGGCTTCCTTCATCACCGCGTGAAGCTTCTTCAGATCGGGTCTCGAGCTTCGGCACGCGTCGTCGAAGACGAACTGGTCCCCCTGGGCGAAGTATATCTTGACCGGGGCGCTGACCGAGGCGAGCTCCGCCGCGTTCATGAAGTAGGTGCTTATCACCACGTCCGAGGGGGGGACGTACCGCCACATCGGATCGTTCCCCGGCACGCAGATCACCTCCGCACTGATATCGAACCAGGAAGGACGCGCCGAGCGGGTCACGATAGAGACCCGGTGACCGCGCCGGACGAGCGCGTTGGCCTGGCGGAGGAGCGTCATGTTCCCCCCCGTCACGCCGAGTATGCTCGTGATCAGGTACGTGACAGACAGACGGCCCCGCGCCGCAACAGGAGAACCCGCCTCCCGAGGATTTCCCGCGACCGCCTGATCAACGACGCTTGTCTTCGCCATGACACCGGTCTCCTTTGCAACTTTCTGCTGCATTGCCTGGATTGCGCGGCGGATCTCCGGGAGGGGAAGAGTCTTCTCCCCCTCCTGAATGTGCGCAAGAGCACCGGCCGAGTCGCCGTACCCCGCCAGGATCTCCGCCACTTTCGCATGCGCCAGCGCGGCGGCCCGCTTCCGGTTCCCTTTCTTCCAGGCCGGGTCGGGGAAGAGCTCCTCGAGCCCGTAGCGCCGTATGAGCCCTTCGACGATCCGCGATTCAAAACTCATGTCGACCTGCCTGCCGGAGCCCGCCCCGAGATTGCCGCCGTGCCAGCGCCACCGGTAGAGGGCCGCATCGTTGTGCTTGAAAACCGCCCTGTCGGCAAGCCGGGACCACCACTGGTAGTCGTGGGCCCTCCGAAACTCCGTGTCGTACGTGCCGATTCTCCTGTAGCACTCCTTCCGGATGAGCGTGCCGCCGTCGGGTATGACGTTCGTCCGGACCATTGCCCGCGGAATCTCCCGGTTCCGTCCGTACCACTCTTCGTACCGGACCAGCCTCTGGTCGCCGAGACCCGCGTCGCATATCATGACGTTGCCGTACACGACGTCCGCGAGGGGGTAGCCGCCGAGGACGCGCACCTGGGAGGCAAGGCAGTCCCTCTCCAGGACGTCATCGGCGCCGAGCCAGACGATAAATTCGCCGTTGGCTTCCAGGATTCCCCTGTTGCGCGCCGCGGGGGCTCCCGCGTGCTCCTGGCGGATATAGCGGAGCCGGGAAGAGGCAATCTCCCTGACGAGGGCTTCTGTGCCGTCTGTCGAGCCGTCATCGACGACAAGGACTTCGAAGTAGTCGTACCTCTGGCTGAGAGCGCTCTGTATCGCTTCACCCAGGTACCGCGCGCCGTTGTATGTGAAGAGTATGATGCTCACAAACGGGCGCTTCAGCGCGGCAACCCGCATGCTCCCCCGGCCTGCCTGGGATGTGAGCTCCCCCGGGTTCTCCAGCAGAAGATAGATCTTCTCGGCCAGGTCGTCCGGGGAGGTAAAATAAATGGCCCCCTCCTTGAAACGCTCCGCCGCAAGGGGGTGGGATTCCATAAGGACAACCGCCCCCCGGGAAGCCGCACGCATCGCTTCGGCAAGCGGGGGCTCACACTGCGGCGAAAGAAAGAACACCACGATGTCCTCCACGGAGGGCTCGCGGAGCGGTTGGCCCTGCGGAAGATTGTACATGGCGACGCCGGAGGGGAGAGCCTCCGGGTGGGAGGTACGGACCGAAAACTCCGCCTTGAACTCATTCCCCCACCGGAAACCCCAGCCGAGCGTCGCCCGCGCGACGGAGCGGAGGCACCCCTTCTGCGCATCGGTAAGGCGGTCCCAATCGGCAGAGACAAGGACAGAGGGGCCACTCATGGGAGCTCCATTCGTTTCCGTTCTACAAAAAGAGAGTGCCATATCGTGAGATTCACCATAAGAGAGAGCT
>DATJPH010000159.1:0-2449 GCA_035506475.1 Bacteroidota bacterium
CCGTATCCTCCTATGCTCGTCGTTCCCTGCGCGCTCACCGGGGCCCAGGCGAGCGCCGAGACCGCGAGTGTTGTTATCGTGACAAGGAGTGCCCTCTTCCTCCGCTTCGTGATCATTCCCCTCTCAGGCATTGGCGAATTCTTCCATTGTTGGCTTATTTGTTAATTAGAATTGGACTAAATATAAATAGGAATATACGACCTGTCAAGTCCTATTTTTGAATCCGATTTATGATTTTCTCCAGATCACGCCGGATCGTTGAATTAGAAGAAAAAATTACTAATTTGGGCGTTGACTTGGGAAAAATGCCGGGCGGATCCCGGTTGCGTGATGGCGAGATCCTCGATCTGATCCCTGGAAAGACGTTCGAACATCCCAGGGGGAGATATGGTCAAGGCAAGGTTCCTGCTTCCAGTCGATTCTCCTGCTTCAATCCGTCCACGACGATTTCATTCAGCGTCCCCCGCGCGGGGCCGGTCTCACTGAAGATATTCAACGTGCTGGGGGAGGAGGTCGCCACACACCTGAACGGTCCGGTGGCGCCGGGGAGGCGCTCTCTCACGTGGAACGCCGGGTCCCTGTCAAGCGGTGTCTGTTTCTACCAGGTGCGTTCGGGGGGGGACGTGCTAGCCAGAAGAATGATCCTCCTACAATAACCGGAAAGGAACCAGAGCCATGAAGCGCCTCCTTGTCCTTCTCTGCTGCATGCTGCCGGGCCTCGCCGCCGGGCTCGCGCAGGACAAATCGTACCGGATCGTCTTCGACCTGACGAGCAGGGACACGCTCGATCAGAAGGCGGTCATGCGGTGGGTCGGCGAGATCACCTCGTCCGACCCCTCAGCACAGGTCGAGGTGGTCATGTACGGGAAGGGTTTCGAGCTTGTGATGCCGGAGAAATCCCGGTTCATCGCCGAGCTGAACGAAGCGGTCAAAAACCCGAACGTCGCGTTCAAGGTCTGCCAGGTCGCGCTCAAGAACAACAACGTGGAGAAGAGCCGGATACTCGCCGATGTGACGACGGTGCCGGACGGGATCTACGAGATCCTCATGAAGCAGCGGGCAGGGTGGGGATATATCAAGGTTGGGCACTGAAGACGCGCCCGGCGTTCAGGCCGCCGGTTCCCGCACGAGCGTGAGGACGGAGATCTCCGAGCGCGCGCCGATCCGGACCGGCGGTCCCCAGTACCCGGTTCCCTTGCTTACGTAGATCCACGTGGGGCCGTACCTGTGAAGCCCTTTGATGTACGGCTGTCCGATCGTTGCGACGAGGTTCCACGGGATGAACTGCCCGCCGTGCGTGTGGCCGGAGATCTGCAGGTCAAACCCCGCCTTCGATCCTTCGTACAGGCTTTTCGGCTGGTGTGCAAGGAGTATGTTCACGTCGGCTTTCGGCGCCCCGGCGATCGCCCTGTGCGGGTCGGAGCGGTGTCCCGGGATGAACCCGCCCGCGGAGGTGTCGGTGACGCCGGCAAGGACGATCGTCCCACCCCCCTGGCGGATCACCCTGTGCTCGTTGAGAAGGACGTCGAACCCGAGCCGTTGCGCCTCATCGATCCAGGGGAGCGCCCCGGAATAATACTCATGGTTCCCCGTGATGAAATACCGGCCGTAGCGTCCATGCAGGTTCTTCATCGGCGAGACGTCCTCCCGGAGCTGTTCGACGTTGCCGTCGACGAGATCCCCCGTGAACACGACGATGTCCCCCATCTGCGCGTTCGCCATCTCCACGACCGTCTCCACGAACGGTTTTGCGACCGTGAGCCCCGCATGGAGGTCCGTGATCTGCACGATCCGGAACCCCTGGAGCGACCCCGGGAGGTCCCTGATGGGGATGGTGATTTCGGCGATCGAGGGGCGTCTCCTCGCCTCGAATATGCCGTATCCGGTGAGCCCGGCGGCAAGCCCTGCGAGCGTCAGGTTCACCGACTGGAGGAGCAACTCTCTCCTGTGCGGATCCGTTGCCTCCCCCGCGGGGAGCGACTGGTTGTGCGGGGACGATAGTGCGGCGAAAAGCTTCCGGGCGCCTGTCGCAACGAGCCAGAGCAGGTCCCGGGCGAGAAGGAGCGTGATAAGGAGGGAGAAGAACCCGAGCCCGATATATGCCGCCCACTCCAGCTCCCGCTTCCAGGCGAAGTCGAGCCTCCGGAACTCCGCGGAGAGGGACGCCAGCGGCAGAAGGACGGTGAGCGCCAGGGCCCCCCATGCCGCCAGGTTCCACGGGAAGGGGAGATGGGCCTGCGAGATAAGTCGCCAGCCGGTGTACCCGAAGGCGGCGCCGACGATGCTCAGTGCGATGATGAACCAGAGGACATACGACATGCGATTGATCCCTTCTCCAGCGTAACGTACATTACGATACGAAAGGGGACCTCGTTTTCCAAGGCCTTATTCACCGGCGGGAGGGAAGATGATCACGTTCGTGTCTGACTGGCGGAAGGCGTTCCGGAGC
>DATJPH010000160.1:0-3791 GCA_035506475.1 Bacteroidota bacterium
TGGGGAGTTCGCTCGAGAAGTTTGCGACGGAGATCAGGCACCTGCAGAGGACGGAGGTCCTGGAGGCGGAGGAGTATTTCGCGAAGGGGCAGAAGGGCTCCTCCGCGATGCCGCACAAGCGCAACCCGATCACGTGCGAGAGGATCGCGGGCCTTTCGCGCGTGCTCCGGGGGAACGCCCTGGCCGCGATGGAGAACGTCAGCCTCTGGCACGAGCGCGACATCACCCACTCCTCGGTCGAGCGGATCATCGTGCCGGACAGCTGCATGCTCCTGGACTACATGCTCGCGCTGACCACGGACGTCCTTGACCGGCTCATCGTGTATCCCGACACGATGGCGAAGAACCTGGACCGGACGCACGGGCTGATTTTCTCGCAGTCGGTCCTGCTGGCCCTGACGAAGAAGGGGATGCGCCGCGAAGACGCGTACCGGATCGTGCAGGGGGCGGCGATGGAGGTGTGGCAGTCGGGGAGGAATTTCCGGGATGTGCTCTCCGGAGTCCAGGAAGTCGCCAACGCGCTCTCGGACGCGGAGCTGGGGGAGCTGTTCAACCTCGAAAAAAGCATCAGGAACGTCGATTACATATTCAGCCGCGTCGGGCTCGCCTGAGGCGGCACTTTCCACAACAGGGACATTCATGGCAAAGAAATTTCAGAATTTCATCAACGGCAGGTGGGTCGACGCGGCATCCGGCAGGACGTTTGAGAACCGGAATCCCGCGCGCTGGGACGAAGTCATCGGCGAATTCCCCCGCTCGGGGAAGGAAGACGTGGAAGAAGCGGTGCGGGCCGCACGGACCGCATTCGAGAAGTGGCGCCTCCTGCCGGCCCCGAAACGGGGCGACATCATGCGGAAGGTCGGTGACCTGATGGTGGCCCGGAAAGAGGAGCTCGCCCGTCAGATGACGCGCGAGATGGGAAAGGTCCTCGCCGAGACGCGCGGGGACGTGCAGGAGGGGATCGACACCGCCTACTATGCGGCGGGCGAAGGACGGCGCCTCTTCGGGGCGACCGTGCCGTCGGAGCTCCCCGATAAATTCAACATGGCGATCCGCGTCCCCGTCGGCGTCGCGGGAATCGTCACCCCCTGGAACTTCCCGATGGCGATCCCGACGTGGAAGATTTTCCCCGCACTCCTGTGCGGGAACACGGTGGTGTTCAAGCCGGCCTCCGATACGCCCGCGACGGCCTCGGCGCTCGTGGAGATACTTGCGGAGGCCGGGATCCCGGAGGGGGTCGTGAACATCGTCCACGGCGGAGGGGGAGAGGTGGGCAACGCCATCGTCGGGCACCCCGACGTGGACCTTGTCAGTTTCACCGGATCGACACTCGTCGGGAAGACGATCTCGGAGGTGGCCTCCCGGACGCTCAAGCGCGTGTCGCTGGAGCTGGGGGGGAAAAACGCCCAGATCGTGATGGACGATGCGGACCTTCCCCTGGCGCTTGAGGGGGTGCTCTGGGGCGCATTCGGAACGACGGGGCAGCGCTGCACGGCGACGAGCAGGCTGATACTCCACGAGAAGATACACGACAGGTTCCTCGAAATGCTCGTCGAACGGGTCGGCCGTCTCCGCCTTGGCGACGGGCTGCTCCCGTCGACGGAAGTCGGCCCGTGCGTCAACAAGGGGCAGCAGGAAACCGTGGCCGGGTACGTCCGGGTCGGGCTCGACCAGGGTGCGAAACTCCTCACGGGGGGTGAGATCCCGAAGGGGGAGGGGCTCGCGGGGGGCTGGTTTTACAGCCCGACGGTCTTTGCGGGGGTGAAGCCGGATCACCGGATCGCGCGGGAAGAGATTTTCGGCCCCGTCCTCTCCGTGCTCAGGGCGGGGTCCCTTGGCGAGGCTGTCACGATACTCAACGACACCGTCTACGGCCTCTCCTCCTCGATCTATACGGCGAATATCGACGGTGCATTCCGGGCGATCCGCGACATCAGGGCCGGGATCACGTACATCAACGCGCCGACAATCGGCGCGGAGGCGCACATGCCCTTCGGCGGCGTGAAACAGACGGGGAACGGCCACCGCGAGGGGGGGTGGACGGTGTACGATTTCTTCACGGAATGGAAGACCGTCTACGTCGACTACAGCGGCGGGCTCCAGAGGGCGCAGATCGACAATTACGGAAAAGAGTAAGGCAGGTTCACTCGACAGGCGGAGTTGCCGGTGGTACGGAAGGCTCTACATCGTTTCAATGTTTGAGCACCAGGAATTCTTCTGAAGGATGACCGTCGTGCGGCAGGCACACGCACAGGCATCCACACACCAATCAGAGGAGTTCTCATCATGTCCGTTCGCACAGCAAAAGCAGGTACGAAGACACGAGCCCTCAAGGGGCCGAAATCCGCGCGCAGCGGCCGGCGAAAAACAGCGGCGCGGCGCACGCCCGTCGTCCGGCGCCCGGCCCGCAGCACCGTCATTCCGCCGGCGCTGATCATCCCGACGCTCTCCAGGCACATGCTCGTGGACGGCTTCGACATCGTCGTCGACCTGAGAAAAAGCAGGGGGACGCACCTTGTCGACGCCAGGACCGGGAGGCGGTACCTCGATTTCTTCACGTTCGTGGCGTCCTCCCCCCTGGGGATGAACCATCCCGCGCTCACCGCGGCCGACTTCCGGAAAAAGCTCGGCTATGTTGCGGTGACAAAGCCCTCCCTGTCGGACATCTACACGGAGGAGCAGGCGCAGTTCGTCGATACCTTCTCGCGGCTGGCGATGCCCGCCACGCTCCCCCATGCCTTCTTCATCGAGGGGGGGGCGCTCGCCGTCGAAAATACGCTCAAGGCGGCCTTTGACTGGAAAATCCGGAAGAACCGGGCGCAGGGATACCGGGAGGAACGGGGCCGTCAGATCATCCACTTCCGTCAGGCCTTCCACGGCCGCTCCGGCTACACGCTCTCGCTGACAAACACGGACCCGGTGAAGACCGATCTGTTCCCGAAGTTCGCATGGCCCCGCGTTCTCAACCCGGCCGTCCGCTTCCCCCTGAACGAGGAGAACCTCGCGCGCGTCATCGCCGACGAGGAGACGAGCCTCGGTCAGATCAAGCAGGCGTTCCACGAGAACAGGGACGACATCGCGGCGATCATCATCGAGGCGATCCAGGGCGAGGGGGGGGACAACCACTTCCGCGGGGAATTCTTCAGGGCGCTCAGGGAGGTGGCCGACGAGAACGACGCGATGCTCATCTTCGATGAAGTGCAGACCGGCGTGGGGATGACGGGGAAGATGTGGGCGCACCAGCATTTCGTGGAGCCCGATATGATCGCGTTCGGGAAGAAGATGCAGGTCTGCGGGTTCCTCTGCGGCAGGAAGATCGAGGAGGTCCCGGAGAACGTGTTCAAGGTCTCGAGCCGCCTGAATTCGACGTGGGGAGGGAACCTTGTCGACATGGTCCGGGCACAGAAGTTCCTCGAGGTCATCGAGAAAGAGCGCCTTGTCGAGAATGCGCGTATCCAGGGGGAGAGGCTTCTCGGGGCGCTCCACAGGCTCGCGGAGGAGTTTCCCGCGGTATCCAATCCCCGGGGGCTCGGTCTCTTCGCGGCATTCGATATGCCCGACGGGGAGACCAGGGGGAAGGTCCGTCTCGCGTGCATGGAGAAGGGACTGATCATCCTCCCGAGCGGCGAGCGCTCGATCCGGTTCCGTCCGCCGCTGAACGTGAGTGCCTCTGAGATCGACGAAGGGATCGGGATCGTCGCTGAATCGCTCCGGGAACTCTGATCGTCATCGCGTGAATGTCATTGCGTGAATGTCATTGCGTGAATGTCATTGCGTGAATGTCATTGCGT
>DATJPH010000161.1:0-3169 GCA_035506475.1 Bacteroidota bacterium
AGGTCCGCTACACCGTCGGCGGGGATAACGGACCCCCGGACCCGAACCTTCCCGACGTCGTCCGGGCGTGGAACGAACAGTATCTCTCTCCCAGGTTTGCGATCGCCACCACGGAGGAGCTCTTCGAGAGGTTCGAAAAGAAATACGGAAACACGCTCCCGGTCCGCAGGGGCGACCTCACGCCGTACTGGGAAGACGGGGCGGCCTCCACGGCACGTGAACTCGCGGAAAACAGAGAGACCGCGGAGGCGCTGGCACAGACCGAGACACTCTACGCGCTCCTCCGGGACGCCCCGTATGCACCAGCCACCGTGTACGGCGCCTGGAGAGGAGTCCACCTGTTCGACGAGCACACATGGGGAGCCGCCAACTCGATCACCGATCCCGACAGCCCCGACGTGAAGGCCCAGTGGGCGTACAAGCTCGCGTTTCTCCGGACGGCCCAGCAGGATGAGCGGGCGCTCCGCGACGCCGTCGTGCACCCTTTTCCACCGGTGCCGCAGGGGGCCGTCGACATCGTGAACACCTGCTCGTGGCCCAGGGCCGGGATCGTTATCCTACCACACAGTCTTGCACTCGCGGGATTGCGCGCCCGCGAAAGCACCGGGAGGCCGGTGCCGGCGCAGCGTCTCTCGACAGGAGAAACCGCGCTCTTTCTAGAAGACGTTCCCCCCCTGGGATGCCTCAGGGTCCTGTTTGAACCGGGAGAGCCGTTTGTTCCCGGGACACCTGTCTCGGTAAAGGGGACGACACTCCGGGGAGGGATTCTTGAAGCGGCCGTGGATCCTGCCACCGGCTCGATCAGTACGCTCCGGGCGGGAGGCGGGAACCTTGTCGACAGGTCCGCCGGGGGGCTCAACGGATATTTCTACGTCCCCGGCCGGGATCCCCGCCGGGCCCGACAGGATACGAGCGTTGCGGTGCACGTCGCGGATAGCGGACCCCTTGTCGCATCGCTCCATGTTGTCTCCAGGCCGCCGGGGGGAACCGCTCTCACGCGCACGGTCCGGGTAACGGCGGGAACCGACCGGGTGGAGATTATCGACACGCTCTGGAAGTCCCCGGTGCGGGAGAAGGAGAGCGTCCATTTCGGATTCCCTCTCCGGATCCCCGGAGCGACGATCAGGGTAGACAACGCGTTCGGGATCATCCGTCCTGACAGCGATCAACTCCCGGGATCGTGCAGGGACTTTTTCACCGCTGAGCACTGGGTGGATGCCTCGAACGAGAGCACGGGGGTCACACTCGCCGTGCCGGATGCGCCTCTTGTCGAGATCGGCACGATGACGGACGAGACACAGAACCGGGGAGGAGTCAGATCGTGGAAGGAGCACGCAGGAGGCGGGAGCCTGCTCTGGTCGTATGCCATGAACAACTACTGGCATACGAACTACAAAGCGGACCAGGAGGGCCAGACCGTTTTCCGCTACGCGGTGATCCCGCACGGGGTGTTTGACCCCTCCGCGGCCGAAAAGGCGGGCATCGAGGCCTCACAGCCCCTCATCCCGGTCCCGCCGCAGGAGGGGATCGCGCCGGGCGCATCTCTCCTGACGATCGAGCCGCAGGGGGTGATCGCCACGGCGTTCAAACCCGCATCGGACGGGAAGGGGTGGATCCTCCATCTCTACAATGCCGGGGGAGGCCGGGCGAGCCTCCGGATGACCTGGCACGGCGGGGGGAAAGGGACGTTCTACCGAAGCGATCTGGCCGAGCGACGGGGAGCCGAACTGCAGCTCCCGGTCCTCATGCCTGCATCCGGCATCGCGATCGTCCGGATCGAATGAGCGGCACTACTCGGAGAAGAAACCGATCATACGTATGATCGCGCGCTCGTTGACGGGATAGTAGGTCTTCTCTTCGTTGTTGAACGCGTTCATGAGCGAATTGACCGTCGGGCGGTAGAACCCTTTCGGGAGGTACCCCGCCCCCTCGAACGCGCCCACTTTTCCTCTCAGGGGGTGATCGAGGAAGAACCGCGCAAGGCGCGCGTTCACGTCGCGGAGCACGCTATCAATGGCGGCGCTGTGTCCCCCCGGGCTCCTCCGCACGGCGTAGAGACTGTCCCGGAGCGCCCCCAGGCTGTCGAAGGCCGACTGTCCCCATTCGGTCGGTATGCTGATGCCCGGAGAGAGCAGATCGCGCCATTTCAGCCTGGACGGGTCAAGCAGCGCGGTGATGTTCGGCTCGTTCGGTTCCACCCCCTTCTCGAGAAAATCTTCGTACGCCACGTCCTTCGTGTAGTATTCGTCCCCGAGGCCGGCAAACGAGTGGCCGAATTCGTGGAGCATGACGTGCTCGTTCCACGTGCCGTCGCTCGTGAAGCAGCAGTAGTCGTTGTAGAGCCCCCCGCCGCCGTACCGTTTGCTGTTCACCATGATGAGGAGCGCATCGTACGGCGCCTGCGCGGCGACGTCGCGGAGCGTCTTATTATCCTCGACGAGCAGGTACCTGTCGGAGTCGAGCGAATTGAACGATGCGCCCAGGAGCGTGTGCCTGTACACGCCCTGCCGCGGCTCGTCAACCCCCTCCTCCGGGGAGGGGGAGAATATCCCCCGGAAATTGAACCTCTCTTTCTGACTTTTATACGGCTGCCACGAGAAGAAGACGTCCCTGTATCTCTTCAGGTCGGATTCGAATTTCCCTTTCTCTTCGGCGGTGTACCCCTCGCCGATGATGAGTATGTCCACCCTGTCGTGCGGCGGGCCGCTGACGACGAGGGCGAAGACGCTGTCACGCCGCGAAGCCGACTCGGTGATGATGTGATAATCGGACGGATCGATCGCGCAGGAAAACAACTGGTTATAGACGTTCCGCCTGTCCCGCTTTTCGAATTCCACTCTGACGGGGCGGCGGGGGAAGGGGACAAGGATGGATTCATGATATGTGTGCCGCACCCCTTTCTTCGCCGGCTCGGTCGTCCTGTATTCCCCGAAGTAGGAGTCGAACGACTTCGAGAATATCAGGCGGCCAGAAGCAGCGTCATAGACCCGGGCCGCGTAGCGCCCCAGGTTGAATGGGTCGATGAGGTGGCGCGTGCTCCCGGCCCAGGCACCCTGCCTGTAGAGCCGGTCGAGCGTCAGGAATTCCTCGGTTTTCGACCCGACGTGGTAGTAGTCGATGCGGAGCGTCGAATCGATGAAGAAGTCCTGGAACCGGAGTGAATCCTGCG
>DATJPH010000162.1:0-3676 GCA_035506475.1 Bacteroidota bacterium
GCGCCGATCGCCATCGAGTCGTTCGAGGCGAAAATGGCCGTCGGAGGAGGCGAGACCGCCATGAGAGTCCCGACGGCGTCATAACCGGAGGCCTCGGTGAAATCCCCGGCCACCTGGAGCCGCTCGTCCAGCGGGACGCCGGCCGCCTTCATGGCCTCCCGGTACCCGCGCAGCCGGTCCGCGGCGTCGACGTTCCCTTCCGTCCCCTTGATGATCGCGATCCGCGTGTGGCCGTGCCCGATCAGGTGCTTCGTCATCGCGGCCGCTCCCGCCTGGTTGTCGATGTTGAGCGAGTCGAACCCGTTGGATTCGACCCGGCAGTCGAGCAGGAGGACGGGGAGCGTGCGGGGGAGATTTTCGTTGAGCGTCTCGGCGTCGATATGAGGCGACATGATGACGAGCGCATCGACGCGCCCGCGCATCATGCGGAGTGCTGTCTCGATCTGTTTGCGGTTGTTGTGGGAGCTCGAGACAAGGAGCTGGTAGTGGTTCTTCTGCGCCGTCTGATCGCAGCCGCGGATAACCTCGGAAAAGAACTCTCCGAACAGATCGGGAAGAAGGAGGCCGATTGAGTCGGTCCGCCTCATGCTCAGGCTCCGGCCGAGGACGTTCGGAACGTACCGGAGCTCCGTGGCGGCCTTCTTCACACGTTCGCGGGTCCCTTCATCGACCGGATCCGAGTTGTTAAAGACGCGGGACACCGTGGCAATCGAAACGCCTGCGCGTGAGGCAACTTCGCGAATCGTGACGCTCATGAACAGCCTCTGTAGAGGAGTAGCCGAAGATCAATCTGGAGGATGTAAACGCTTACATGTCCGGAGAAAAAAAATGAATGCCCATGTAAGCGCTTACATAGGGAGTATAGAGAACGGGAGGGAATATGTCAAGACAAATATTGAGGAATAGACGAATTAGGAAGGAGGGGGGAACTTAAGAATGCCCCTTTTTGAGCCGAGGAGGGGGAGAGCGGAGACTACACGGTACGGGAGAAGACCGGCTTGTTTTTTCCCATGGCGTCGAGATACGCATCGAAGCACATGGCGATGTTCCGGAGGAGGAGCCTCCCGGCACCGATGATCGAGATTTTCTCCGGGGCCAGCGTCACGAGTCCGTCGTCGACAAACTGTGCGAGCTGGTGCAGCGCCGGCTCCAAATAGGAATCGAACGCGATGCCGAACTTCTGTTCCACCTGAGTCTTGTCAAGCTCAAGATCGCACATGAGCCGCATGATGACGTACTTCCTGACCTGATCGTCCTCCGTCATCCTGTACCCGACGTGCGTCGCAAACTTTCCCCCGTCGAGCGCGCGGAAGTACTCGGGGATGTTTTTCGTGTTCTGCGCGTAGCTGTCGCGGAAGTGGCTGATCGCGGACATGCCGAACCCGTAGAGGTCCGCTCCCGACTTCGTCGAGTACCCCTGGAAATTGCGGTACAGCGTCTTCGACTTCTGTGCCCGGGCGAGCTCATCGGCCGGCAGCGCGAAGTGATCCATGCCGATATACTCGTATCCCCCGGAACAGAGCATTTCGATTGTCTGCTTGAGGATCTCCAGCTTCCGTTCGGGCGACGGGAGGTCGTCCGGATGGATGAGCTTCTGATGCGGTTTCAGCCACGGCACGTGGGCGTAGTTGAACGCGGCGATCCGGTCCGGGCCGAACCCGATCACTTTCTTCACCGTCGCCTGGAACGATTCCAGCGTCTGAAACGGGAGGCCGTAAATGAGATCGAGATTGATGCTTGTAAATCCGAGCTCCCGGGCCCAATCGTAGACCTGGCGGGACATCGATTCAGGCTGCACCCGGTTGACGGCCTCCTGCACGCGCGCGTCGAAATCCTGCACCCCCATGCTCATCCTGTTGAACCCGGCGTCCCGGAGCGCAACGAGGTGATCGCGCTTCAGCTCGCGCGGATCGATCTCCACGCTCATCTCCGCCGCGGGGTCGACGCGGAAGGACGTCCTGATGTACTCCCCCATCTCGCGAATCTGGTCCGGGAAGAGATGCGTGGGGGTCCCTCCCCCCCAGTGGACCTGGACCACGCGGCGCCCCGGTGCGATCATCCGGGCGACAGCGTCGATCTCCTTCCTGAGGTAGAGGTTGTACTCCTCGATCCGCTGACGGTCGCGGGTGATGAGCATCGTGCACCCGCAGAAGTAGCAGAGGGTATCGCAAAACGGGAAGTGAAAGTAGAGCGAGACGTCTCCCGTCGCCGAGGGGAGATTGGTCGCGCCTATTTCCCGGCGGAAGTCTTCGCCTGAAAACGCGCTGCTGAACAGGGGAGCAGTGGGATAACTCGTGTAGCGGGGTCCAGGCCTGTCGTATTTCCTGAGGAGGTGGAGATCAACCGTTGAAAACGTGGTGCTCATGCCGATGTCCCGTTCTTTCTCCGAATGACGGTACACACAACCGTCTTCATAAGTTTACTCAGATTCGGTCAAACTTTCAAGGGAACGGGGGGCAAAACCGGCCCTAATATGAGGTTTTTTGCGCCTTTGGGACATTACTCCATGATAAGCGTCGGATTGACCTCGACGATCGAGGCAATGGAGTTCGTCACGAGGCAATGCCGCTGTGCCTCGCGCAGTGTGGCATGCACGTCGGATTCGGATGTCGAGCTTGCAACGACAATTGTCGGAAATATCACGATGCGCGTGAACCTGTAGTCCCCGTCCACGAACTCGAGAACGCCGTTTGCGTGGCTCCGGTATGAGAGTATCGGTATCTGTTTCCTGGAGGCGAACGCGAGAAATGTCGCCATGTGGCATACCTCCACCGCGCCGACGAACATGTCCTCCGGGGTCCACTGGCCCGCCTCCCCGCGGAATTCGGGGGGGCTCGTGATCTTCAGGACCGGCTTCCCCTCAGCGGAGAGAGTCCCTGACTTCCCCTCCGTCCACGACGTGTTCGTTTTGTACGTAAACGTCTTGTATCTCGGTTTCGCCTGTTCTGCCGCTCCCATCGTTGCAGCCCTCTCTTATCGTCAGTTGTGAGATGTGCTCGTCGTCGTGTCGAGAAGGCGTTTCCGTGTGTACGGGATCAATCCCCCTGCGTCGATGATCGCCTGTCTTGCCTGCGGGAGGCTCACGACGGCGAATTTCCGTCCCGACGTTTCGTTGACGACCGAGTCTCCGGCTACCGTCACGATGTCGCCGACGGCGGCCTCGGCTCCCGGCGCGGTCACAAGATGAAGTCCCAGGTTTATCGCATTCTGGAGAAAGATCCTGGCGAAACTGTGGGCGACGATCGTGAGTTCGTGCCCCTTGAGCGCGGAGACCGCCTGTTCACGCGAGGACCCGCACCCGAAGTTCTTTCCCGCAACGATGACGCTCCCCGCGGGGACGCTGCCGGCGCGGAGCGCACCATTGAACTCTTTGCTGTCCGCGAACGCGAATTGAGGCGTCTCGGACGGGAGCACCGTCGCCATGTAGCGCCCCGGATAGATGACATCCGTCGAAACATCATCGGCGAGTCTCAACACGACACTTCCCATTGTCAGCCCCTCCCTTTTCGAGGATCGGTGATAGTCCCTTCGATCGCCGAAGCCGCGGCCACGGCGGGGGAACAGAGGTAGACGGCGGCGGAGGGATTCCCCATGCGCCCCTTGAAGTTCCTGTTCGTCGTCGAGAGGGCGGTCTCGTTGTCCCCCAGCGCTCCCTCGTGGACGCCGAGACAGGGAC
>DATJPH010000163.1:0-4890 GCA_035506475.1 Bacteroidota bacterium
GATCATCAGGTTCACCATGACCTCCGCGCAGGAGGTCGGCCGCGAGATCTTCTTCTCCATCGCCATCATCATCCTTGCCTACCTGCCGATTTTCTCTTTCCAGCGGGTCGAGGGGAAGCTCTTCTCCCCGATGGCCTACACGCTGGCCTTCGCAATCACGGGGTCCCTCCTTCTGGCGCTGACGGCCATCCCTGTGCTCATGACGATGTTTTACAGACGCCACTTTGACTCCCCCGGCGCGGTCCGGATCGAATGGCACAACCCGGCATACGCCTGGATCGAGCGGCGCTACGAGACCACCATCGGGAACGTCCTCCGGAAACCGTGGATCACGGTCCTTGCGTCCGCGTTCATCGTCTGTGCCGTCGTTGCGGTCGGCTTCCGGTCGATCGGTACGGAGTTCCTGCCGGAGCTGGACGAGGGTTCGTTCAACATCCGCTGCTTCTTCCCCGTCGGCATTTCGCTCGGCGAAGCCGACAAGTACACACCGGTGATACGGAAGCTGATCATCGATCACCCCCAGGTCAATGTTGTCCTGACCCAGCTGGGGCGGAACGACGACGGGACCGACCCCTACGGACCGAACCGGCTGGAGATCTTCGTCGGCCTGGAAGATTATTCCCGGTGGACGAACACCATCAGCAAGCGGGAGCTTCTCCAGCGCATCAAGTCGGAGCTCGAACAGGCCGTCCCGAGCGCGCTCTTTTCTTTTTCCCAGCCGATCCTCGACAACGTCACCGAGGCCGTGACCGGGAGCGTCGCGGACCTCGCGGTCCTCATCAGCGGCGACGACCTCGACGTGATGCGCCGGAAAGCGGACTCGGTGCTCGCCATCATCAGGACGATCCCCGGCGCCAGCGAGTCCGGGATTGAGCAGGAGGGGAACCAGGCCCAGCTCTCCGTCGACATCGACAGGACCGCGGCCGCCAGGTTCGGCGTCAATGTGAGCGACGTGCAGAAGATGATCGAGGCGGCGATCGGCGGGAGGCCAGTCAGCAAGTTTTACGAAGGGGAGCGCAGGTTCGATATCGTCGTCCGGTATGCCTCCGGCTTCCGGAGCTCCCTTGACGCGGTCAAACGGATGTCCATCGTCACCCCCGCAGGCGCGCGTGCGTCGATGTCCCAGCTTGCGGCGATCCGCCTTGTTGACGGACCCACGATTATCCAGCGGGAGGACGGGAGACGGCAGATCTCCGTCCGGACGAATATCCGCGGTCGCGACCAGGGGAGCTTCGTGGCCGAAGCGAGGGAGAAGGTGGCACAGGGCGTTACGCTCCCCAGGGGGTATACGATCGACTGGGGAGGACAATTCGAAAACCTCTCCCGCGCCGCTGCCCGCCTGGCCGTCGTCATCCCTCTCACGATCGGCATCATTTTCCTGATCCTCTTCCTGCTCTACAGGAACCTGAGGCACGTGACCGTGGCGATGGCAGGAATTCCGCTGGCGCTCGCCGGGGGAATCGTGGCGCTCATGGTGAGGGGGTACAGCTTTAACGTCTCGGCCGGTGTAGGATTTATTTCGCTTTTCGGGGTGTCGATCATCGCCGGCGTGCTGTTCGTCTCCAGGACAAACCGCCTTATCGACGACGAAGGGTTCGGCGTCGCGGACGCTGTCCGCAGGTCGGCAATCATCCAGCTCCGCCCAAACCTTATGACAATGTTGCTCGCCCTTCTGGGCCTTATACCGGCGGCTCGCGCCACGGGCATCGGCTCGGACGTGCAGCGCCCCCTGGCCACCGTCATCGTGGGAGGGCTGGCGTCAGCCCTTGTCCTTACCGTCGTTACGCTCCCGGCCCTTTACATCATTCTCTTCCGCAACAGGAAAGGAGACCCTCATGCTTGAAGTCACCATGTTCCTCGACGAGGACGATCTTCACCAGGACAAAAGGATGGACGAGTACCTCATGCGGTACCTTATGCACAACGGGATCAGAGGCGCGTCGGTGTTCCCCGCGGTGATGGGATACGGACAGAAGCATCACCTTCACCACACAAAAGGGATCGGCAGCGTGGACGAGGGACCCATCATGATCATGTTTATCGACGACGAGGAGAAGGTCCAGGCCGTACTTCCCCACATCAAGGATGTGATCAAAGAAGGGCTTATCGTGGCAAAACGGGTGGAACGTCTTTAGGGGGCTATTTCAGAAAACTGGCGCTGACCCTGCTCCCCCGGGTCCCCGATACCTTCATCTCTCCGCCTATCTGCTCGCAGAGCATTTTCACAAGGGGGAGGCCCATGGTCCCGGGGGCATTCAAGTCGAAATCGGCCGCGAGGCCCACGCCGTCATCGGCGATCTCCAGCGTGATCCGGCCCTCCTGTTCATGGAGGAGGACGCTGATCTCGCCTTTGCGTCCTTCCGGGAATGCATATTTCACCGCGTTGGTCAGAAGCTCGTTGACGATGAGGCCGAGCGGAACCGCGCGCTTCACGTCAAGGAGGATATGCGCCAGGTCCGTCGAGAGCGAGATCCGGTCGGAGTCGGCGATATACGTTCTGAAGACCGTCTGAGCGAGCTTTCCCAGGTATCCATGGAGATCGATCTGGCCCGGGTCCCCCGAGCTGAACAGCTGGTCGTACAGTGTCGACATCGAGTAGATGCGGGTCTGTGCTTCCCGGAACACCTGGCGTGATTTCTCGTCCGATATCTTGCGCATTTCGAGGCCAAGCAGGCTGGAGATGATTGCCAGGTTGTTCTTCACCCGGTGCTGGAGCTCCTTCAGGAGCATCTCCTTCTCGTTCACCGTCCGCTGCAGGTTCTCTGCCGACTCTTTGCGGGAGGTAATATCCCGCGCGGTCGTATGCATGTACGACGCGCCGTCGACAACGACCCGCCTGTTGCTGAATTCCGTGGCGATCTTCGTGCCGTCCTTCCGGCGGGTCATTGCCTCGCTCAGCGATTCTTCCCCCGCCATAATCCGGTCGAACCAGACCCTGTACGCCGACTGGTCGTCCGTATCGTGCAGGTCCGGTATACGCATCCTGAGCAGCTCCTGCTTCGAATACCCGGTCAGGACAGTTGCGGCCCCGTTCGCATCGATGAACGCTGCGTCTGCTCCCGTGATGAACACCGCGTCACGTGATCCTTCGAATATGGCCTCCCGCCATGCAAGCGATTTTTTCAGGTTGTCTTCGGCGAGCTTCCGGCCTCCGATCTCGGCCTTTAAATCCGCGTTCACCTTCTCGAGAATTTCCGTGCGTTCGAGGACCCTCGATTCGAGTTGAGCGTTCATGCGGCGGACGTGCTCCCTCCCCTTCTCAACCTGCTTCCGGAGGAAGAAGTCTCTCCGCGTATTTCGCTCGATCATATATGATGCGTTCATCCCTATGATGTTCACCGTACCGAGGATGAAGGCATTGCCAATGAGAAACATCCCGTTCTTGTGTCCGGAGCCGGCGACGGCGACCGCATAGACGAGAACGATCGACCAGGCCACGGCGGTCCCCCAGATGAATCGGAGACGGAGAACAGTAAACCCAAATAAGAGGATAAGCGGCAGCCCGCCGGAGTAGAGGAAACTGGCAGGTGTCGGGGCGCGAAGGATCATCGCGATGCTCCCCGCGCTTGTCAGGAGGAGCACTGCCGAGAGGGCGGCCGGGAAATGCCGGCGCATCCCGGCCCACGACGAGAGGAGAATGAAGAGGATACCAACGGGGACCAGCACGACACACCTGATCCCCCACATGAAGTATCTGTCGCCCGGCACGACGAAAAGATCAAGTACGCTGAACGCGGCGATGATCGCTGCCCCCACGATCACGGACAACCTGATCTGTTTCAGCGAATTGGTGTTATAATCTTCCAGGAATTCCGTCTCGAGCGGCGCATCGACCCCCGAAAACGCAAGCGTCAGGGGGTTCAGGTGAATTGAAGCGACGTCAGAATATTTCTCATCATCACGGTCGGATGCAGTTGATCGATCGTCAGTAGACATCAAGCGTATCTTGGAGTATGGCGGAAAGGAAGAGAGAACTGTGCGCTCAGCGCGCGTTCAAATATACTGGAGAGGAATGCCAATTGCGACAGCGAACCACATCGAATGCGTTTTTTTTATTGTTTCATTTTCGCAATTAACTTTGTGACCTCTCTCCCTGCATCGCTCGAGAGAAAAAGTTCAGCTCATTGAAAAGTGTTTCTTCTTCGCGATGAATGGCGTAACTCAGCAACAGTCAACCGCCACGACGCACGAGGGGAGCGGACGATCCTGCTTCTTGAGGACCGTCAGTGAGATCTGCGCGTGATGCCTTTGTTCTTCGCCATCTGGAGAGTGTCTGTGAGTGAGGCAGCCGGCGCAGTCGACCAGATCGAGCAGCCAAGGGCGAGTTCTTAGTTCAAAGCATATCTCGCCGGTTACAGCACGCCCACGAGGAGTGTGTCGTACCCGGGAAGTAGAGTGTCGCGGAAGGGGAACGACCAGGCAAACAGGCGGCAAGTTAAGTTGTGGGATCCGGAGAGACTCTCGGACAATGTGTCGGTTCTCAGAGTCTCAACCCAGTACGACGCGTCCACGGGCCAGTGATGTCATCTCTTCGACCACGAGAACATCGGGTTTTGCATACTGGATAACGGTTCTGTAGTAGTGATCACGAGAAGCGTCGACATAGTTTAACGGATATCACGCCATAATCTTGAGGGTGTCCTGGGCGGGGGAGCTTGCAGTAGAAGTGAGTGCGATTCCAAGGACTGCCACAATGCGTTTCAGCACTTATTCTCCTTTGGGAGGCCTGTTTTCCCAGCGTGTGCGAATCGGACTTATTGAGTTCAGCTTAAGAAGTAAGCACAGTGCGACCTCGCCGCTCCTACGGTCCCAGGCTTTACCGCGAGGTCTGGTTGGGATCAGTGCAAAATCACGAGCTTCTTCGTCGCGACAAAACTTCCAGCCTGCAAT
>DATJPH010000164.1:0-3888 GCA_035506475.1 Bacteroidota bacterium
GCGCTCGCATCGACGCTGCTGAAGGGCTCCCCCATCAGGCTCGGCGCGCAGAATATGTCCGAACGCGATGAGGGCGCCTTCACCGGCGAGATCTCGTGGAATATGCTCCGCTCCGCAGGGTGCGAGTACGTCATCCTCGGGCACTCGGAGCGCCGCCAGTATTTCGGGGAAAAGGACGAGCTGATCAACCTGAAGGCGAAGAAGGCGATCGCTTCTTCCCTGAAGCCGATCATCTGCGTCGGCGAAACGCTTGCCGAGCGGGAGGGGGGGATCACAGACAGGGTGATTACGGCGCAGGTCAAAGGGGTCCTGGCGGGGCTCACGAAGAGCGAGATGGGGTCAGTTGTCATCGCATACGAGCCGGTCTGGGCGATCGGTACCGGCAAGACCGCGACCCCGGCGCAGGCCCAGGAAGTCCACCAGCTGATCAGGAAACTGATCTCACAGCTCTACGACTGGCCTCTTGCGGAACAGACCGTCATACAGTACGGCGGAAGTGTTAAACCTGACAATGCGGCAGAATTACTCTCGCAAAATGACATTGACGGCGCCCTTGTAGGAGGGGCCTGCCTGAAGGCAGATTCATTTGCGGCTATCATCAATGCTGTAAAATAGGGCAATTTTGGGTTTTTTCATTGCTTTCAGGGGAGTTTATGCGTATATTGAGGTGATATCTCTTATCACCTACCTTTCAGGCGGTTACAACATACTTGCCGACCGAATCTCGACAAAAGAAAACACTGATACACGGGAGGTCGGCCCTCCGGTTTGCACTCACTCTCTCTGCACTCCTCTGCTCCGGGTACTCTTCCGGGGCCGCCCAGTATTCATTTCTTGAAAACGGGACCCCCCTGAACCGGGGTTCCGACAGCGGTTTCATGATGGATACCCCGACCAGATTCAAGATCGATCTGTCGGGCGTCTGGGACTATGCCGTTGACGGCGGCCCGTCGGGGAGCGTCAAAGTCCCGTCGGCCTACGACTTCAGGGGGAAAGTCGCCTTCCAGAGGGGAATCGATCTGACGAAGGAACAGCTCGATCAGTACAAGTTTCAGATCGTGATGCTCGGCGTGAACCACGCCGCGGAGGTGACCGTCAACGGTGAGTTCGTCACCTCGCACAGCGGCGGCGCCTCGAGCGTTGTCGAACCGCTCCCGCGGAACGCGCTCCAGATCGGCCGGGAGAACACCGTACGCATCGTCGTGAACAACGAACTTGATGCGCGCACGACGCTCCCGATCCGGCCCCCCGTGTGGGGCCTGAGGAATTACGGGGGGATCACGCGCGACATCTACCTCCTTGGGACCCCCCCGCTCTATCTCAAGGACGCGGTCGTCACGGCGGATCCTTCCGACAACGGCGAGGCCGCGAAGATCGTCGTCCGCGTGACGCCGGAGGGAGCCGACAGCATTTCAGACGCGGCGCCCGCCGGGAATGCCAGGATCCCGGCGTCGGGATTCTTCTTCGAGGTCGTCGACAAGATGTCGGGCGCGCTCGTTGTTCGCAGCCCCCTGGCTCCCCTTGTTCACAAAGGGAACGAATGGGAAGACGCCTCGGCGGCGGTCGTCATGCAGGAACCCCGCCTCTGGAGCCCGGAAACCCCCGATCTCTATATCGTCAAATGCTACCTGGCACATCCGTCCTCAGGCGGACCGCAGGTCGTGGATGAATATGACGTCACCGCGGGCGTCAGGCGCATCGCCGTCGCGGGGGAACACCTGGAGCTCAACGGGAAACGGCTGCAGGTCCGGGGCGTCTGCTGGTACGAAGACTCCCCCGCGCACGGGAGCGCGATGACGTACGAAGAACGGGAGAAGGACGTTGCGCTCATCAAGACGCTCGGCGCGAATGTCATCCGGTTCATCGATCGCCCCCCCCATCCCTACATGCTCAACCTGTGCGACAGGTACGGGCTCCTGGCGATGGAGGAGATACCGCTCGTCCAGGTCCCGGGCGAAGTTCTCTCGAGCGATGCGTTCGCCGACCTCGCCTCGACGGCGCTCCGCGAGACCATTGTCAGGGACCGGAACCACCCCAGCGTGCTTGCCTGGGGGCTGGGCGACGAGATCGAAGCCGGTCACCCCTCCGCCCGGGCGTTCATGCAGAGCCTCGTCCGGCTCGCGCGCACGCTCGACGCGAGGCCGCTCTACTGCGCCGTAACTCCGGGGCCCGACTCCTGCACCTCGCTCATGGACATCGCGGCCCTGAGCGTGAACACGCAGGACCTCAAGGCGTTCCGGACGCAGGTCGAGACCTGGCGCGACGCCCACAGGCACCAGCCGCTCGTCGTCGTGAAGTTCGGGACCGAGGTGCAGACGGAGAACAGGAACGGCTACAGCGATCCGCTCTCGCAGGAAGCACAGGCGCGGTTCTACCTCCAGCGGTTCGACATCCTGAAATCGATCGATTGCGAGGGAGGGATCGTCTGGTCGTTTGACGACTGGAAGGGAGACAGGCCTTCGCTGACGGTCCGCTCCGGCAATCCCTGGATGCACACGCAGGGACTTGTCACCGCGGGCCGTGAAAAGCGCCTCGCCTTTGACGCGGTCCGCTCCGTATTCCACGGGGAGAAATTCGTGGCGCTGCCGGCGGGGACCCGCCCCGGGGGGGCGCCGATCGTGTACGTGCTCGCAGGGTTCGTGCTCCTTGTCGGCATGGCGTACGTGTACAACTCGAGCAGGAGGTTCCGGGAGTCCCTGAACCGGGCGGTCCTGAACTCGTACAATTTCTTCGCGGACGTCCGGGACCAGAGGATCGTGGCCACCGGCCACAGCACGCTCCTGGGAGTGGTGATCGCGCTCGCCCTGGCCATCTCCGCCTCGAGCATCCTGTACAGGTTCAGGGACAGCATGCTGCTCGACGGGGCTCTGTCATCGCTGCTGGTGGGGGACGATGCGAAGGCGGCCGCAGTGGCGCTGATCTGGAATCCCCTCAAGTTCATCGGCGCGTTCGCCCTTCTCGTCTTTGTGCTCCTCCTGTGTGTCGCACTCGTCGTCCGGCTCCTCAGGGCGTTTGTCCGGGCGAGGATATTCGCGTACCATGCCTACACGGTCACGATGTGGTCCACGGCTCCGATGCTCCTGCTTGTGCCGCTCGGCATGGTCCTGTACCGTGTGCTCGACAGCAGCATCTACGTCGTTCCGGCCTTCGTTCTCATCGGGGTGCTGTGCGCCTGGGTATTCCTCCGCCTGCTCAAAGGGATGTCGATCGTGATGGACGTCCCTTCCTGGAAGGTGTACGGCGCGGGGATCTGTTCGGTCGCCGCGTTCTGCGCCGCAGGATACCTGTATTACGACTACACGCAGTCGGCGCCGATGTACCTGTCATTTCTGTATTCCACAATGCTCAACACGCAGTAGCCTGGGGGTCCGCGGGGACGCATGTATCTCTCAAAGCTCGAGGTCATCGGCTTCAAATCCTTCGCCAACAAGGTGAACCTCACCTTCGACAGCGGAATCTCCGCCATCGTGGGGCCGAACGGGTGCGGGAAGACGAACATCGTGGACTCGATCCGCTGGGTGCTGGGAGAGCAGCGCTACAGCGCGCTCCGCTCGGACAAGATGGAGGACGTGATTTTCAACGGGACGAAGACCCGCTAGGCCCTGGGCATGGCGGAAGCGTCCCTCGTCATCGAGAACACCAAGGGGATCCTGCCGTCCGAGTATACGCAGGTCACGGTCGGGCGCCGTGTGTACCGCTCCGGCGAGAGCGAATACCTCCTGAACAAGATCCCATGCCGCCTGAAAGACATTCTCGACCTGTTCATGGATACCGGGATGGGCGCGGACGCGTACTCGGTGATCGAGCTGAAGATGATCGAGACGATCCTTTCCGACAAGACGGACGAGCGGCGCCGCCTGTTCGAAGAGGCCGCCGGGGTGACGAAGT
>DATJPH010000165.1:0-4755 GCA_035506475.1 Bacteroidota bacterium
GATGATGGCGGCAGGAAAAGCGCCGGACATATTCTACACAAACAGCACGATGCGGGACCGGCTGGCGGCCGAAGGACGGATACTCGATCTCCGGACGTTCAGCAAGGGAGATTCGCTCCCGGCGAGGCTCTGGCCCCACGTCATCGAGAACGGTTCGTCTGAAGACGGCGGGTGGTACAGCCTCGGGAACTGGGAGTTCACCTGCGGAGTCTACTACCGGAAGGACCTCTTCGGCGAGGCGGGCCTCCCGGTTCCCGACTCTGCCTGGACATGGGATGATATGGTGAGGCTCGCGCGCGCGCTGACCCGGCCGCCGGAGCCCGGGGGACGCGGGGGGCGGTACGGCATATTCATCGGGAGCCACTTCGTGGAAGCGCTCGAACTGATGAACGGCGCCAGCGTGCCGCGGGAGGGGCTCCTTCTGAAGATACCCCCGGAATCGGCCGATTGCTACAGGCGGTACATCGCGCTGATGGACGAAGGGATCATGCCCGACCTCCTCGGCATACAGGCGCTGGGGATGCAGCCTGCGCAGCTGCTCGAGAACGGGAAAGTTGCGATGCTCGTCGAAGCCGTCCCGAACCAGTCGCTTATCGAAACGCTGACGAAGCCGTGGGGGGTTGCCCCGCTCCCCCGGTTTGCCGGAAGGAAACCCGCATATTTCCGCTCCGCGAGCGGCGGGCTCTCCATCTCCTCCTCCACACTGGACCCTCACGCGGCGTGGACGGCACTGAAATGGATCGTCACGGGGGCGAGCACGTACCAGCCAACACCGGTTCTCAGGGACGTCGATTTCGTGGGGGGCTGGGAGAAGAGGTACCCGCAGCTCCGGGGGAGCGGCTTCCGGGAGGTGTGGAATCTGAGTCTCGCACACAACGGGGGAGACCCGAGGTTTTTCGTCAGGTTCTCGAGCTGGACGTCGGGTCCGATTCTCGGACGCCTGCAGCCGCTCCTGGACCAGGTCTGGGCCAGGAAGATCACCGTTGATTCACTCCTTGCCGCCGTCCCGGCGATCAACAGTGAAGTCCGGCGGGAGATCGGCCGGGAGCCGGGGACGATGACGCTGAAGCCGGGATTCAGGGAGAGGATTGAAAAAGAGCTGAGGCAGGCGGATGACCATCCTTCGTTTTGAAAAAACCGGCGAGGCGGACGGGAGGGTATACGTTGACGAGGTCTGCGTCGCCGAAATCAGGCGTATGTCACTGGCGAACCTCCGGCTGAGCAGAACCGGAGCGGTGGTCATCGGGGAAGATGTCCCGCTCCCGCTTTTCTGGCGGCAGTACGCCCATCACGAGGACCCCCGGAGAAACGGTGGGAGCAACGCGCGTATCAGCGAGATTCCCGCAGGAGAAGGAGGGGCGCTCCGCCTGCAATGCGAAGGGACGAACGACGGGGGGGAGATCAGCTCCGCCGTGACCGCCGACTTTTCACTCGACCCGACCGGGGGGATCGTCGTTGTGCTGCACGCCGTTCTTGTGGTCCGTCCCGGAAAGACCTGGGCCGTGACGTACAACCCGAGCCACGGGGAACTCGAATTCTGCAACGTCTGGCCCGAAGGCGTCTTCACGACCCGGTCCGGACGGAAAAAATCCTACGCGCACTGTTTCGTCGAGCGGCCGGCCGGGGTGACGCTTATCCCCCACACACACATCGGGTCTTCGGACAAACAGAACATCCGGATGGAACAGGGGGACCGGTTCGGCTGGCTGCTTGAAGAGGAGAATCCTGTCGTCGAGCTGCTTTCAGACCGGGAGTCGAGCGCGGGACTCTGCGCGTACATGTGGGACGCCCATTTTGGGTACAGGGCCTGCCATGCCCCGGGAACCACGACGCTCCCGGCCGGCTCAAGGCACGAAGCATCGGTACGGATCAGCCGGATTTCGCGCGCAGAAGGTGAGGCTCTCATGTCGCGCGGCGTCCGGGACATTCCGGAGGATGCCCTGACCGCCCCTCTTTATATAGAGGGGGTCAACACGTTCCGGGACACGCTCCTTACGCTTCCGGAGAGCGCACAGGATGCCTGGCCGTGGGATTTCGAGGCCACGACCGGAGACCGTGAGGGGAGTTCCGGGGAACTCGACTGGTCGCACGGATACGACGACACCCGCTCACTCAGGATCTCGTGCGGAAAAGGATGCGCAGGACGCTGGATCGCGTCGACACTCGGGCCTGCGTTCGGCGGTCCCCCGTTCCCCGACGGAAAAATGTACCGTCTTTCAGCGTTCGTGTCTTCCCTGTCGCTCGAGGGTACCGCCCGCCTCGGGGTGCGGATCCACAGGAAGGGGACGCGCGGCCTCGGGGACACGCATTCGTACGATCTCTACCTTTCTAAAAACAAGATTTCCGGCACCACGGCCTGGACGCCTCTCGAAATCATCACCCCACCCATCTCTCCCCCGCCGGACCGCGTGCATCTCCTGCTCGACCAGGCGGGGGAGGGGACATCATGGTTCGATAACGTACTCTTTGAGACCTATGGATAAGCAGGCGCCCCTCCCGGTGACGATGATGGTCTGGACGATCAATGACCCTTTGATTGAAGACCGCTCAGTTCTTGAATCGCAGTTTGACGACATCCGCCGTGCGGGATTCGACGGGGTTGCCGTCTACATCAGGTGCAGCCGGTATACCTGGGACGACCCCCCCGCACGGAAGGCCGTCGCGCGCATCAGCGGCCTCTGCAGGAAGACAGGCATTCATCTCTGGATCGGCCCTGATCCCCGTTTTATCTCCAGATCGCTCATCGTCAAGGGAGGGGGGGCGGAGATCATACTTTTCGGGGATTCCACGCGCGCCCGGACGGTGCCGCAGAGCGTACCGGTCAGCGACGGGAAGTTTTCGCTCCGGTGCATGCTCGCGCCGAGACACGGACATATGTTCAACGAGGTGGCGCTCGAATACTCCCCCATCGGCCTCCTCAGGTGCTACGCGTACCGCGAGAGCGGACCCCCGTTCGGGAAGGGGGAGATACTCGACGTCACCCGGTTCTCAAGGACATTCTACAACGCCCGCGACAGGTACATAGAGGCGTTCGGCCGGTTCACCCCGCCGGACGCTGGCGCGTGGAGGGTCACGGCATTTTTTCACGTCGCCTCCACGCACGTCGACTACTCAAACCGGGATCAGATGAGCGAGTATGCGCGCCGGCTCTCGCGCCTGAAAGATGAAGGGGTGCGTTCGGGGAGTCTCATGTGGGACGAGGCGGGATATACGTGCACATACGGGAGCCTCCCGTTCACACCGGCAATCCGGAAGGCGTTCCTCCGCTCCGCGGGATTCGGTCTCGAGGGCCAGTTGTGGAAAATGGCGTTCGAATCTCGCGACGGGAGTCACGTCCCGGTGCGCAACCTGTACTACAGGGAAGTGCAGAGAAGCGTCAACCAGGCGCAACAGTCCACAAACAGGGTGATGCGGCGGCTCTGGGGAACGGGGACAATCGCTTCGGTGCACGACACATGGCATTTTGAATCCGCGGACATGTGCGACATGAACCACGGGAGCATGGACCTCTGGGCGGCCTCGCGCGTGAAAAGCGGAGGATTCATCGACCTGGGCGGCATCAACGCGCTGAGAGATCCCGCTAGCCCGTACTACGCAAACCTGGCGGCAATGAGCGCGATCGCCGCGTCCCTGGGGAGGCACAGCCGGGGCCGCTTCGCATTCAACAACCTCTGGACTGTCGGTGACGACGGCGGGGAAGGATGGCAGAGAGGTGTGATGGACCACTGCGTCAACGTCATGGCACTGTTCGGCACAAGGTGGCTTGCCCACGCGTACGGACCGGTGGGGACGATCGGAGAGGAGGATACATTCCTCGGATCCCCTCCCCTCCCGGGGTATCCCTCGCATTCCACCTGGGGCGGATTCCCCGGATGGAACGGCCGTCTCCGGGCGCACTTCGATGCGACCGAGGGGCGTCTCCCCTCCGCGAACGTGCTCCTCCTTTTTCCCGTCGAGTCGCTCTACGCGCTGGCCGACCCCCGGGCCGACCGGTCCGCCGCGGAGATCTTTTCACTCATACTCGGCCTTGTCGACGCACAGTACCAGGTGGACGTTCGCGGAACGACGGAGGCGGCCGGCGGGAGATGGAGGAAGGGGAGATTCATACTGGGAGACGGTTCGTATGA
The DNA here is from genome assembly GCA_035506475.1 of Bacteroidota bacterium. Taxonomy (GTDB): domain Bacteria; phylum Bacteroidota; class Ignavibacteria; order UBA10030; family UBA6906; genus Fen-1273. The sequence continues at coordinate 4,128 of DATJPH010000165.1, forward strand.
AGCGGTCATACTCCCCTGTGCGCACGTTGTTGAGCGGAGGCTCATGAAACGTGCCGGCCAGTTGCCGGAGCGGGTCCTCTTTTTCGGTCACACCCCCGTCATGGACGCCCGCGGAAAGACGCTCGGAGGCGCACGGCGCACGGCCGCAGGAAGCGCGGGAGAACTTGTCGGGATGCTCGAACATCTCGGCGTGACCCGGCCGGTGCGCGGGCCGGCCGGATCCTGGGTCACGGCCACCCCCACGAGCAGAGGAGTCGTCGCCACCGTTATCCCTTCCCGGTTCGGCGGCTCGGCGGAAGGGGCGCTCGAATGCGGCGACTCCCGCTATCCACTTTCCAGGTCGATCGGTATCACGCGCGTTCTCTTTCCCCGCGGAGGAGCACCCCATTCAATCTGATCGTTCGATACAAACTGATAACGGTGCTCCGGTGATACCCCTCCGGCACATCTGCAGTGTAAGGTTCCGGCGGTCGGAGGAACATGAGGGACGCTATCTCTCGGCGGGGAATCTCCCCGGCGGAGAGGTCCGGGTCATGATCCTGTTCAAGGGGTCAGACTACCCGTTTGAGAAGCATTACCGGTATGCACGTCACAGGAGCCCGGAGGCGCCCTATACGTTTTCGGAGAT
>DATJPH010000166.1:0-4973 GCA_035506475.1 Bacteroidota bacterium
CCCTTTGGATTTGTTTAAGAGCCTGAAGTGAATCCCTGTAGCGTCGGCGATCTTCCCCATCTCACCTCCGAGGGCGTCAATCTCCCGCACAAGGTGTCCTTTGGCAGTCCCGCCAATGGCCGGATTGCATGACATCCTGCCAATAGCATTGCTGTCCATGGTAAGGAGCGTTACCGGGCAACTCATTCTGGCCGCGGCCAGCGATGCCTCTATCCCGGCGTGTCCGCCCCCAACCACAATGATGTGCCCCTCTTCCCGGTTCATCCCCTGGCGCTGTTTCACGTGAAACATCGGTTATTTTCCTATGCAGAACGCCCCGAATACGGAGTTGAGTATCTCTTCGCTTGTGATCTCCCCCGTGATTTCCCCGAGCGCTGACACGGATTCCCTGATATCGAACGCTACGAATTCGTTCGTCATTCCGGACCGGAGCGAGACAAGCGCTGTTGCAAGGCTCCGGGCACCCTTCAAGAGCGAATCTGCATGGCGCTCGCTGATAACAGAGACTGTCTCATGCGAGGATACACCTGATGCGGCAACGATACGCGTAAGCTCCTTTGCGAGCTCATGAACGCCAGTTCCTTTCAGGGCCGAGAGGTACACTTCTGCCCGGTGTCCCGAATGTGTCTCCCCGGCTGGCATCTTCTTTTCCTCCCCTGAGAGCAGGTCTATCTTGTTCCTGACACGTATGACGTGCTGCCCCTCCTTGATCGGGAGGGACTCGAATTCCATATCGTCGCGATCATGAGGCCGGTTGCCGTCACGGACAAGTATGATAACATCGGCACTCTCCAGGGATCTCAACGTCCTGGCGATCCCTTCTGCCTCGACAGGGTTGTCCGACCTCCTCAAACCGGCGGTGTCTGTGATTCGAAAGAGGATCCCCTCGAGCGTGAGACTCTCCTCAAGGTAGTCACGCGTCGTCCCCGCAATCGGGGTGACGATCGCGCGGCTCTCCTTGAGAAGAGCGTTGAAGAGACTTGATTTCCCCGCATTGGGAGGACCGGCAATGACAACCGAGACGCCGTCCCTGTACACCTTCCCTGCTTTGAACGTGTCGGCAAGCAGTTCGAGTTTCTCCTTGACTTCGCGGATCCTTGACTCGATCTCGGTCTTTCCGATCACGCTGATCCCCTCTTCGCTGAAATCCAGGTCAATCTCCAATAACGCACATAGACTTTGCAGCACCGTCCTCAGCTCTTCCACAGAAACTGAAAGGCGGCCGCGCAGCTGTTCGAGCGAAGCACGGTGCGCACGCTCGCTTCTTGACGAAATCAACGCCGCAACGGCCTCGGCGCGGGAGAGATCCATCTTGCCGTTCAGGAACGCTCTCCGTGTGAACTCCCCCGGGTCTGCCCGTCTGGCACCCGAGGAGAGCGCCGCGTTGAGAACGGCATTCGTCACGAAGATCCCGCCGTGACAGCTGACCTCAACGCAGTCCTCCCCGGTATAGGACCGGGGAGCCCTGAAGACCGTTGCCAGCACTTCGTCCACCTCCCGGCCGTCCGTTCCAACGATCGTCCCGTGGTGAAGCGTGTATCCCTGCGCAGCCGAGAGGGGCGACGTTCCGCGGAATATCCGGTCCCCGACCGCCAGCGCGGCGGGGCCGCTGATGCGAATGACGGCAATTGCCCCCTCGCCAGGCGGCGTCGCTACCGCAGCTATCGTATCGGCAGGAGGAATCTTCATTGTCCACGGGGTAAGGATTTACAAGCTACAACTTTCTGCCAAGAGTATCAACGAAGCGGACCGGGGGCCCCAGCGGGCACCCGCAAGACAAGAACGCCCCGCGGGATTCCCGCGGGGCGCCGTTTCCACGCTGCCAACGCCGGTATCATTTCATCTTCGGGAGATCCTTCGTTAACCGCGCCATGATCCCGCCGCCCCCCTTTTTCGGCTCCACCTTCCGCAACGGCTCGTCGCCGGTCTTTTTGTTGAACCAGACCTGCTGGCCGATCGCAAGGAGATTGAAGACGAAATAATACAGGTTGAGACCGGAGGGGAGGCTGTTGAACATCAGCGTCATCAGGATGGGCATCATCCACACCATCGCCTTCTGCCGGGGGTCCGTCACGGTCATCTTCTGCTGCAGAAACATCGTGATCCCCATCGCCAGGGCCAGCCCGCTGACGTCGGTGATCCCGAACAGCGGTATCGTGAACGGCAGGCGGACCACCGTATCGGGTATCGACAGGTCACTGATCCAGAACATGAACGCCGATTGCCGCAAACCGATCGTTGACCTGAAGACCGCGTACAGGGCGAACAGGATCGGCATCTGCAGGAGCATCGGCAGACACCCTGCGGCCGGGTTCACGCCGTACTCCTTGTACAGGTTCATGATCTGCTGGTTCTGCTTGTTCGGGTCGTCCTTGTACTTCTCCCGGATTTCGTTCATCAGCGGGGTGAGCGCCTGCATCCTCTTCATCGACTTCATGCTCGTCCGCGTCAGCGGCTGCAGGGCGAGCTTGATGATGACAGAAAACACGATGATCACCCAGCCGTAATTCGGGATGAACATGTGGAGGAACTGGAACAGGGGGATCATCACGTACTCGGCGATCGGCCTGATGATCCAGGCGGCACCGAGGCTCATGATCTGCTCGAGGCCGCGCCTGTATCCCTTCACCGTGTCAAAATCCAGGGGCCCGAGATAGACCGTGACGTTCGTGTGCTCGGAGCCCGTGGTCAGAGGCATCTTGAGCGCCAGCGCGAAGTTCTTCTTGACCCCGCTGTTCGCCGTTGTGATCCTGGATCCTTCGAGGTACGCCCCCTGGCTCGCGCCGCTGTCTGGCATCAAGGCCAGGGCGAAGTATTTGTTCCTCGTCGCAACCCAGTCCATCGCGCCGTTGATATCACGTTTCGTCGTCTCGCCATTCTTCCCGGCGTCAACCTCCGTCATCTCGCCGCCCGAGTACGCGTACGCAAGAGCGAAATTCGACTCGTCGACGCTGTTATGCTCTGCGTACGGCAGCCCGTTTTCCCAGACGATCTGATACTCGAAATTCGATATCGCCTGACCCATGCCCGCAAAATCAAACTGGGTGGTAAACGAGTACTTGCCGTTTGTAAACGTCATGCGCTTGACGATCCGCCGTCCGTCCCCAAGAGGCAGCGAGAGCTCGAGAATGATCGATTGATCACCCGAGAGACGGTACGTCGTCCACGGGTGTTCGCGGGCGTCAAAGTACAGGTTCCTTGTGTTGATAAGCTTCCCGTCGCCGGAGGTGAACAGGAGGCTGAAGTCCCCCCCCTTGTCGTAGTCCACGAGCTGCACCGGGTGGCCGTCCCATGTTCTGTACCCGGAGAGCTCCCATTTCCTGATCAGGCCCCCCTTTGTCGTTATCTCGGCGGTATAGAGGTCGGTCGAGATAATGATGACCTTTTCCTCGCCGGTCGCACGCGCGGCAAAATAGGTGCCGAGAATATCCTGCGGGGTTCGCGCTGTCGTATCGCGCTGCACCGGAGCACGTTCGACCCGTACAGTGTCCCTCACGACGGGCTGCGCGGCACGGAGCGTGTCGACGGTGACCGGGCGGGGGGGAGGGGGCGCAGGTGTCTGCACCCACATCCAGATGATGAGGACCAAACCGATGAGAACAAATCCAATCGTTGTCTGCTTGTCCATAACCTGTCAATGCACGTTTGAGATACGTTTACTCATGCCGGGTCAACACCACCCGGGTGGAACGGATGACAGCGGCCGATGCGCTTGAGCGCGCGCCAGAGGCCGCGCGGTACACCGTATTTTGTCACAGCGTCGATCGCGTACTGGGAACATGTCGGAATGAACCTGCACGTGTTCGGTGGAAGAAGGGGAGAGACAAGGATCTGGTAAAGGTGGAGAACGGCGATCACTCCCTTTTTCATGCGCGTTCCCTCCCTGCCAGGGAACTGACCTTCCGGCACAGTGAACCGAGGTCCGTCCTTATCGGTTCGAGCGTGAAGTGCTCGGGAGCCGGCTTCCCGGCACCGCTGTACACGAACAGCACGCTGAGCGGCTTGCCGGCAGTCTCCGCGGCCCCCGTCAGCGGCGCACGCTCCAGATCAAATGCTGCGCGCATCAGCCTTTTTGCCCGGTTTCTTTTTACGGCGTTGTATCGTTTCGCAGAGATGGAAAAGCCGGCACGCACAAGCGTCCCGGCTCCTGTCTCCCACCGGAAGAAACACCGCAACACTTCGCCGTCGATTCGCCTTCCGTACCTGTAGAGTGACTGGAAGGCTCCACGCCCGCGGAGCGTTTCCGCTTTCCTCACCTACCGTTCGTCACTGACGGTAAGTTTCTTCCTGCCGCGTGCGCGCCTCCGGGCCAGCACCTTGCGTCCGGTTTTTGTGGCCATGCGCGCGCGAAACCCGTGCGTGTTTTTCCGTTTCCGTTTGTGAGGCTGGAACGTGATACTCATCCCGATCTCCCGCTCGTTATGTTGGGCTCCCGGTAACCATTGAACTGCGTGCCGCGGGAGGCGCCGTTTGCAGGCATACAAGGTATAAAAAATATGCCAGAGACACAACAAAACCCCCTTGAAAAAGAAATATTGAGCTTGCGTCGGCTTCCTCATTGTAGTATAATCATGAAGCAGATCGGCGATGTTTCCGGGTGCATAATTTGTTCATAAGTTTCAGCTCGGGTAGCCCCCACCGCGGTCCACTGCTTTTAGATTCCCGGCGTACTTTCCAATGTTGACAACCGACAAAATCAGCAGAAAACAACTCGTTTTTGAGTTGTTTTTGTTTTCCACAAATCTGTTGATAAGTTATTGATACTTTTTCCCCGGCGTCTGTACTGTATCGTGTTGATAGGTTTGTGGATAACCTCTGGCGCGCTGTGCATAACTTTCTAATCCCTAGCTGATACATGGATTCCAGTCCCCAGCTCATCATAAATCCATCCGAGGAAGACCAGGCGCGTGCCGTTTGGAATGCGTGCCTGGACCACATCCGGGAAAGCGTCAATACGCAAAGCTTCAAGACCT
>DATJPH010000167.1:0-2262 GCA_035506475.1 Bacteroidota bacterium
ACATCCGCAGATTTTACCTCCTGGTACCGGGGGGCTGTCATCTTGAGCGCCGAGGGGAGGTTTGCCCAAAGCTGGAACCCGTGCATTCTCCCTGTCTCGTCCCCCTTCGGCATCTCCTGGTGGATAATGCCGCTCCCGGCCGTCATCCACTGAACGTCGCCCGAAGTGATCGCCCCCCGGTTCCCCATGCTGTCACCGTGTTCCACGCTCCCGGCAAGCACGTAGGTGATCGTTTCGATCCCGCGGTGCGGGTGCCACGGAAAACCGGCAAGGTATTCTTCCGGGATGTCGTTCCGGAAATCGTCAAGGAGAAGGAACGGATCGAATTCGGATGTCGCGCCGAACCCGAACGCACGGCGGAGGTGGACGCCGGCCCCCTCAAGCGTCGGTTTCGCCCTTATGATTTTCTTGACCGGTCGAAGTGACATGGGTCCCCCTCTTCGCTGTTGATGTATTTCGAATATCCCTTCACGCTCCCCACGCCCCCGCAAAGGGGTCGCGCTTCACAAACGAGCCGCGTCCCGCTGCGCCGAGCCACCGGGTTCCGTCGACGACGAGCGCACCACGGGAATAGACCTTCTCGGCGCCCCCCGTCACGCTGAACCCCTCGTACATCGAATAGTCGACGCGCATGTGGTGCGTCCGGGCGGAGATCGTCTGTTCGGAGTCCGGGTCCCAGACGACGAGGTCCGCATCGCTCCCCGGGGCAATCGTCCCTTTCCGGGGGTAGAGGCCGAACATCCTGGCCGGCGCGGTCGAGACCAGTTCCACCCAGCGGTTGAGAGAAATCCTCTTCTTGGTGACACCGAAGTGGTAGAGAAGCTGAAGGCGGTTCTCCACCCCGGGGCCCCCGTTCGGGATTTTCGTGAAATCCCCGCGCCCCATCTCTTTCTGAATCCTGAGATTAAACGGGCAGTGATCCGTCGAGACCACCTGAAGCGTGTCGTCTTTCAGCCCCTGCCAGAGGCTCGCCTGGTGTACTTTCTCGCGCAGCGGCGGCGTCAGGACGAACCCGGCCCCCTCAAAGTCCGGCCGCGCGAGGTCGTCGACCGACAGGAGCAGGTACTGCGGGCAGGTTTCGGCAAATGCGGGGATCCCCCTGGCGCGGGCATTGGCGATCTTCCGGAGGGCATCGGCCGACGTGACGTGGACTATGTACACCGGGGCATGCGCTTTTTCGGCAAGAGCGATGGCCCTGCCGACAGCCTCGGCTTCCGCACTCACAGGACGGGTCAGGGCGTGATAGACCGGGGCCGTCTTCCCCTCGGCAAGCGCGCTCCGGACGAGGGCATCGATGAACGGGCCGTTTTCCGCGTGTATGCAGACGAGCGCACCGTTGTTCACGGTCTGACGCATGGCCCGGAAGATCGTATCATCATCGACCATTAGCGTGCCCGGGTACGCCATGAAGAGCTTGAAGCTCGTGACCCCCTCCCTGACCATGTCGTCCATTTCCTCAATGTGAGCCCCGGGTAGCTCGGTCACGATCATATGGAGACCGTAGTCCACGGTCGCCTTTTCCCCCTTTTTCCGCCAGATATCGAGCGCGTCCCTCATTCTCTGTCCCCTGGACTGGACGGCGAAGTCGATGATGCACGTTGTGCCGCCGAATGCGGCTGCGCGGGTGCCGGTTTCGAAATCGTCGCTCGACGTCGTCGATCCGAGAGGCATGTCCAGGTGGGTGTGAACGTCGATCCCGCCGGGGATCACGTATTTCCCCCCGGCGTCGACGACGTCGTCCGCCGTGACGTTCAAACCGGGTCCGATCGCCGTGATCCGGTCTTTCTCGACGAATATGTCGGCCGTGTACTCCTCGTCGGCCGTCACGATCCGTCCCGACGTAATCAGTGTCGACATCAGCTCACCCGTGGAGCGGCAATTTCCCTGTCGGCGATGTCGAGAGAAGCGTCGAGCGCTTCGACGGCGGTATCGATCTCTTCGCGCGTGATGATCAACGGAGGCGCAATGACCAGATGGCTGACCCACGGCTGCAGGAACACCCCCCTGTCCATCAGGTCGGCGGCAACCCTGTCAACGACCATCGGGCGGCCAGCGACCTTGTCGGCCATCGTATTGAACGGCTCCCTCCGCTCCCGGTCTCTGACAAGATCGAGAGCCCAGAAGAGCCCGAGCCCCCGGACATCGCCGACCGAAGGATGATCGTTCATGAGCGCCCTGAGCCGATCGCCCAGGTAGGCGCCCATCCCGGACGCCCTTTCGACAAGCCCGAGCCGGTGCATTTCGTCGATCGCCGCCACGGCG
>DATJPH010000168.1:0-2314 GCA_035506475.1 Bacteroidota bacterium
CCGCGTCCCAGAGAAAATGGAGGACCGCCCTGGCTGCATATCCCGCCTTTTCCAGCAGGCTCCCGGATTCGCACAGGACCATCACGTCGATGTCGGAATGGGGGGAGAGTTCTCCCCGGCCATAACCGCCCAGGGCCAGTATCGCGATAGTGTCCATTGTCCCGGGGGGGAGAGCATCGCACGCCGACCGGATGGCCTCATCCGTCACCGAAGCCAGTGCGATGCAGGTGGCAATGCCGGCGGCCCCGTTCCTGTGCGCCGAAGCGATTTCTCCTCTCCGGAGCGCAAGAACTGATCTGAGAGTGTGTGGATCTGTCAGCATTAAGAAAGATACCGAACATCGCATGGAGATTCAACGGAACTGCTGAATATCCGTACGCCCCTGATTACGAATTCAACAAATCGCGCCGGGGGAGGACCACGAATCAAGGGCAAAAACTGTTCATCGTAGGAAATAGTTTCCGCGGCACAACTATTGCTGTATTATTGCCTCAAGAGTCATCGATCACTACCAAGAGTGTGTACGTTGGCTTCTCAGGCAGAGTCATTGATCGGCGTTCTCACAGAAACCCGCAAGCTTGAGAAACGGCTCGAGTCCCTCACGCGGCTCTCCTCGGACTCCCTCCTTGTCCTCCTGCTGCTCCATGCCAAGAGGCCCGCAAGCGTCAAGGAACTGACAAAACATCTCGGCGTCAGCGACAGCCGCACATCCAAGCTCCTCTGCGTCCTTGAGGACAGGGGTCTTATCACCCGGCGCATCAGCCTTACGGACCGCCGCGTCGAGCAGATATCTCTCACGCCGCGGGGGGACCGCATCGTCGAAATTGCACTCGGCGTCTCAGGGCCTCTTCACGAGGATCCGCCCCCGGGCTGGCCTCTGAATATCGAGCCCTCGATCAATGCGCTGGGGTTACTCATAGGTTTCGCTGCTCTCATATGCACTTGATCAGCTGAACGCATGCCCGATGTTCCCGGCGTTCAGCGTATCTCCAGGAGGATACCAGGAATGAAGCTCCCCACACCACCACCCGTCCGGACGATCGCCACGAAATCACCGCCGCCGATGAAAAGCGTCGTCCGGAGGCTCAAGTTCGAATCGGAACTTGATCTCTCCTTCGGCGAGCACGTTGCGGAGCGGGCTTACGGGCAGAAGCTGCTCAGCTGTATACAGTGCGGCACCTGCAGCGCGACCTGCCCCCTGAGCCACTACATGGACTACACCCCGCGCAAGATCATCGCCATGACGCGCGAGGGGTTCAAAGACGAGGTCCTGAACAGCCTGACCATCTGGCTCTGCGCATCATGTTATGCGTGTACCGTCCAGTGTCCGCGCGAGATCCACATCACCGACGTGATGTACGCGCTGAAGCGCGAGGCGATCGCCCGCAAGTTCTATCCGGCAAGGAACCCGATCCCGGTTCTCGCCAGGGCATTCTTTGACAGGGTGCGCCACGACGGGCGGAACACCGAGAGCTGGCTCCTCGTCACGCTCTACCTCCGCACGAACCCGTTCAAGATGCTGAAGGAGGCCATGCTCGGGCTCCACCTGTTCCGCACGGGCCGCCTTTCGCTTAAGAAGGAGAAAATCAAAGGCATGAAAGAACTTCGCGTGATGATCGATCCCGCCGGCCCCCGGAAGGAGGCAGTCCCCTTATGAGCTACCTCTACTTCCCAGGGTGCTCCCTGCGCAGCACGGGGAGACCGTACGAGGAATCCATACTGGCGGTCTTCAAGAAGCTCGACGTACCTCTGACGGAACTCGAGGACTGGAACTGCTGCGGCGCCACCGCGTATGTTTCGATCGACGAGAACCGCGCGTTCACGCTCGCCGCACGCAATCTCGCCCTTGCGGAAAAAATGCAGGCCAACGGCAACGCGGGGCAGGACCTCATGGCGCCGTGCAGCGCCTGCTACCTCGTGCTCGAGAAAACGCAGCACTACATGAAGTCCGACGAAGGGGTGAAGAAGGAGGTCACTGCGGCGCTCCAGCGCGGCGGCTTCGATTACCGGGGAACGACGAAAGTCCGCCACCCGCTCGACATCCTCGTGAACGACATCGGGATCGACCGGATCGCCAGGGCGGTTGTCCGGCCGATGAAAGGGATAAAGGTCGCCTGCTACTACGGATGCCAGGTCGTCAGGCCGTTCCAGACGTTCGACCACGCTGCGTACCCGGTGACGATGGACCGGCTTGTGGGGGCGCTGGGCGCCACAACGGTCGACTGGCCGATGAAAACCCGGTGCTGCGGCGGCAGCCTGACCGGTACGATCCAGGAGGCGGGGCTGCGGCTCAACCGTGCCCTGCTCAAGGAAG
>DATJPH010000169.1:0-5935 GCA_035506475.1 Bacteroidota bacterium
CGGAGCGGTTCTGGGACTGGGGTATCCCCACCGCCAGGGCGCTGCAGGACGCCGCGGCACTCCGGGCCGGGGGACGATCGATGACGATTATCGCTTCGGGAGGAATCACCTCCGGCCTTGCGGCAGCCAAGTGCATCGCCCTGGGTGCCGACCTCGCCGCCTCCGCCCGGCCGATGCTCTCGGCCCTCGACAGGGGAGGAAGAAAAGGGCTCCGGATGCTGATCGAGGAGTGGTCGAGGGAGATCCGTGGTGCGATGTTTCTCACGGGGAGCGCCCGGCTGTCCGATCTTCACTCCGCGCCACTTGTCACGTACCGGGACCAATGACACGGGACGCATTTCGCCGACGCTACGAATCGATCCGCCGGCTCACGGACAGGAGGCTCCTCGGCGTCCGCCCGGCGCCCGGGGCGGTCCGATTGAAGGACGCCTGCAGGTACGTCCTGTCGGGGGGGGGGAAACGGGTCCGGGCCGTTCTCGTCGTCCTCTCAAGCGAAGCGGTGGGAGGAACAGCCGCGCGGGCGATGCACGCGGCCGCGGCGATCGAGATCCTCCATAATTTCACGCTCGTCCATGACGACATCATGGACAACGCCGATTCCCGGCGGGGGCGCCCGACGGTGCACAGGAGATGGAGCGTGAACGACGCACTCCTGGCCGGCGACGTCCTCCTTGGTGCCGCATTCGAGGCGCTCCTCCTGACGCCCGGCGCGGATCACCGGAGACTGGCGGAAGTCCTGACGCGGGGCCTGCTCGACGTCTGCGAGGGACAGTCGCTCGACCTTGAATACGAGAGCCGCTCCGAGGTCAGCGTGAAGGAGTACTTCCGGATGACGGGGAAAAAGACGGGCGCACTGATCGCCACCGCCGCAGAGCTCGGCGGACTCGTCGGGGGAGGCACATTAGCCCGGGTGAACGCGCTCCGCAGATTCGGGCTCAGGCTGGGGAAGGCTTTCCAGGTCCAGGATGACATACTCGACGTCGTCGGCGATCCGCACGATTTCGGGAAGGCGGTCGGCGGCGATATCCTCGAGGGGAAAAAGACGTACCTGCTCCTGAGGGCGGCCGAACGCTCCGCCGGAGAGGACAGGACGCTCATCGGGCGCGTGCTCCGCAAGGACGCCCGGCCGGGAGAGTGGAAAGACGGGACCGGAACACCGACACGGGAGGGAGAAGCGATCGTCGCCGCGGTGAAAGACGTCTATGCACGGTGCGGGATCCTCGAGGACGCGGCGAGAGTCGTCAGGGGGACCACGCGCGAGGCGCTCATCGAACTCGACCGGCTTCCCCGGTCCGCCGCGCGGGAGATGCTCCGGCGGCTTGCGGAAGAACTTGTCCACAGGGAGTCCTGATGGCGGCCGGGCATGATTGAACGGACCGTCACCATCGTCAACCGGAAGGGGCTCCACACGAGACCGGCGGCGAGCCTGGTCAAGACCGCGGCCAGGTTCCAGGCGGAGCTTATCATCCGGAAGGACAATCTCGAAATCAACGGCAAGAGCATCATCGGCGTCATGACACTCGCGGCGGAACAGGGATCCACGCTCACGCTCCAGTTCGACGGACCGGACGAGGAAGAGGCGTGCCAGGCGATGGAAGATCTGTTCCGGCGCGGATTCGACGAGGAATAAGATGGACGGCGCAGGGGTCACAGGGCAGGAGGTCGTTCTCAAAGGAGTCGCCGCGGCCCCGGGGATTTCCATCGGACCGGCGTATCTCTACAGCAAGCTCATCCCCCGCGTCGACGAGAAGTCGATCACCGCGGACGAGGTCGAGGGGGAGATCGTGCGGCTGCGGAACGCCAACGCACGCTCGGAGAAGGAGCTGCAGAAGATCCATGCCTTCGCGGAACAGAAACTGGGATCGCAAAACGCGCGGATATTCGAAGCACAGATCATGATACTCGCGGACGCGATCCTGATGGGAGCGATCGAAAGGCGCATCGCGAGCGAGCTCAAGAATGCGGAGTTCATCGTCGCCGACGAGATCACGAAGTACAAGCAGATCATGCTCGCGGCGCACGACGAGTACATGCACGAACGGGCGCACGACGTCGACGACGTGATGAACCGGATCATCCGGAACATCCAGGACCAGAAGCTCTATTCGCGGCTCGAAGGGGCCTCGATCATCGTCTCGGAATCCCTCGCCCCGTCGGACACGGTGATCTTCAGCCGCAACCAGGTGCTCGGCTACGCGACGGACCTGGGGGGCGTGACCTCGCACGCGGCGATCCTCGCACGGTCGCTGAAAATCCCGGCCGTCGTCGGGCTCCGGTCCTCCACGAAGGCCGTCAGGACGGGGGATGCAATCGCCATCGACGGCTACGCCGGCCTCATCGTCCTGAATCCTTCGGAAGAGACGATCCAGGCGCTCGAACGGAAGAAGGAGCGGTACAGGGATTTCGAAGGGAGGCTCGTCAACATCGCGGGCCTGAGCGCGGAGACCGTCGACCACAAGCAGATCGAACTCTCCGCGAACATCGAGTTCGACACGGAGATCGAGTTTGCGCGCGCGCAGGGGTCGGCGGGCATCGGCCTCTTCCGCACCGAGAGCCAGCTCATCGGCAAGGCGTCGTACCCGACCGAGGAGGAGCAGTACCAGGCCTACAGCCGGGTTGCCGAAGGGATATTTCCGCACTCCGTCATCTTCAGGGCGTTCGACGTGGGCGGGGACAAGATTTCCCCCGACACCGAACACGAAGCGAACCCCTTCCTGGGGTGGCGGGGGATCCGCGTGCTGCTGGACCGCCCCGAGCTCTTCCTCGACCAGCTCCGCGGGATCCTCCGCTCGAGCACGCGCAAGAACGTCCGGATCATGTTCCCCATGGTCTCGACAATCCGGGAGATCCGGCGCGCCAGGGAGCTTGTCGCGCGCGCGAAGAAGGACCTCGACGCACGCGGCCTCCCGTACGACCCTGGCATCAAGGTCGGCATCATGATCGAGGTCCCCGCCGCGGCCGTCCTTGCCGGGGAGCTTGCCGGCGAAGCCGACTTTCTCAGCATCGGCACCAACGACCTGATCCAGTACCTCCTTGCCGTGGACCGGGACAACGCCGCGGTCGCGCCACTGTACCAGCAGTTCAACCCCGCGGTCGTCCGGACGATCCGGCACATCATCGACGCGGGGCACCGCAAAGGGGTCTGGGTCGGCATGTGCGGCGAGATGGCGGCCGACCCGCTGGCCACGGTGCTCCTCGTGGGGCTCGGCATCGACGAGCTGAGCGTGATCCCGAGCGTCCTCCCCGAAATCAAGAAGATCATCCTCTCCATAAAATACAAAGAAGCGAAACGGGTGGCGGACAAGGTGCTGGCGATGTCGACCGAGGTGGAGATCCGCGAGCACCTCTCGTCGATTATCAAGAACAAGGTCCCGGAGATCCCGTTCGACGAATAACGGAAGGCGGCGCACATCATGACACTTGACGACATACGGTCGATCGACCCGCACGGCATGTACGGGCTGCTCACGAGCTTCCCCGCCCAGGTCCGCGAGGCGGTGCAGATCGGCAACGCGGCGCGCACGGGGGTTTCCTCGCGCGGGATACGGAACATCGTGCTGAGCGGCCTCGGGGGCTCGGCCATCGGCGGCGACATCCTGCGGACCTATCTTGCGGGGGACCTTCACGTCCCCTTCATCGTCAACCGGATGTACACACTCCCGGCGTTCGTCGGACCGGGAAGCCTCGTGATCATCTCGAGCTATTCGGGGAACACCGAGGAGACAAACGCGGCGCACAGGGAAGCCCTGAAACGGAAGGCGAAGGTCCTCTGCATCACCTCGGGGGGGAAGACCGCGAAGCTCGCCGGCCGCGGCCCCGTGATCCGCGTCCCCGGAGGCCTGCCGCCGCGGGCGGCGCTCGGGTACTCGTTTTTCCCGCTCCTGATCGCGCTGGCCAGGGCCGGGTTCATCACGGACCGGGGGAAGGCCATCCGGGAGACCATCGCGCTCCTGGAGGATCGCGCCCCCGTGTACGCGGAGCCGGACGCCGCGCGCAACCCCGCGCTCCAGCTCGCCGGGAAACTGTGCGGGCGGATCGGCATCGTCTATTCCGCCGCCGAGCGGTTTGACAGCATCAACACGCGCTGGAGGGGGCAGATCGCCGAAAACGGCAAGTCGCTCGCCTTCGGCCACGTGATCCCCGAAATGAACCACAACGAGCTCGTCGGCTGGGAAGTCCTCAGGGAACCCATGCGCGAGATGCAGGTGTTTATGCTGAGGGACAGGGACGACCACAGGCGGGTGCGGATCAGGATGGATGTGACGAAGCTGGTGCTCGGCGAACATACCGAACGTATCACGGAGGTCTGGAGCGAAGGCTCGTCCCTGCTTGCGCGGATGTTCTCTCTTGTGTACCTCGGGGACTGGATGAGCTTCTACCTCGCCGTGCTCAACGGCGTCGACCCCACGCCGGTCAGGGTCATCGACCGATTGAAAAAGGAACTTGCAGACGCATGACGAGAGAACAGAAAATCGGCATCGTTGTCGCACTCCTGACTCTTGGCGCGATTCTGTTTGTCTCCGTGTTCCGGAACGGGACCTCCTGGTAGCTCCCTCCGGCCCGGCGTTCCGCCGGACGTCCATCACAGCGCGCTTGACGGGTTCGCGATGAACCGGCTCTCCGCCATATTTCTTGCTGTTGCCCTCCTCCTCGCCGCCGGCGCTCCCGGTGCGCACGCCCAGTTCTTCTATTTCGGCCGGAACAAGGTCCAGTACACCGAGTTCGACTGGCGCGTGATGAAGACCGAGCACTTCGACATCTATTATTACACCGAGATGAAGGACCTGGCGGAGCGGGGCGCCCATATCGCCGAGGAGAGCTACGCGCTCCTCCAGCAGAAATTCAACCACACCGTCAACGCCCGGATCCCCCTGATCTTTTACAGCTCCCATCTCCATTTCGAGCAGACAAACACCACCGAGGGGTTCATCTCCGAGGGGATCGGGGGATTCTTCGAATTCCTGAAGGGGCGCGTCGTCATCCCCGCCGACGGCTCGGTCTCGGAATTCCGCCACGTGATCCGCCACGAGCTCGTCCACGTGTTCATGACGAGCAAGATCACACGCATCCTGGCCGATCACCGGAAGGTCGGCGACCGGTCGCCCCCCCTCTGGTTCTCCGAGGGGCTCGCCGAGTACTGGTCCACCGACTGGGACGCCCAGGCGGAGATGGTGATGCGCGACGGCGTGCTGAACGGGACCGTCGTCGGCCTCAACGATATGGACCAGATTTACGGCACCTATATCATGTACAAGGAGGGGCAGAACGCGCTGGGGTTTCTCTCGCGGACATTCGGCGAGGAGAAGATCCTGCTCCTGATGGAGAACTTCTGGAAGGAGAACTCGTTCAGCGACGACTTCAAGATCACGATCGGGAAGGACTATAAAGAGTTCGACGAGATGTGGCTCTACGAGCTGAAGAAGCAGTACTACCCCCTGATGGCTGCGCACGACGCGCCCAGCATGGCGACAAGGAACGTCGCGCGGGAGGGGTTCAGTTCAAAGCCGGTCGTGTACGAGGAAGACTCGTCACGGACGGTGTATTTCATCGGCAACAGGACGGGCTATACGGGGATCTACAAGAAGAACCTCGATGAACCCGATCCCCTGGCGCAGGCGGAGAACGTCGTCCAGGGGGAAAAGACCGATGAGCTGGAGTCGTTCCACCCCTTCCAGAGCAGGATCGACGTCTCGGGCGACGGGAGGCTTGCGTTCGTCACGAAGAGCGGCGAACACGACGCACTCCACATCTTCGACCTGCACTCAGGCGAGATCACCGCGACGTTCCGGTTCAAGGACCTCGTCAGCATCGGGTCAACGTCGTGGTCCCCCGACGGGCGCAGGATAGTGTTTTCGGCGATCAACGCCGCGGGGGACAATGACCTGTATATCCTGACGCTGGAGACCAGGGATCTGCAGCGGCTGACCAGCGACTA
>DATJPH010000170.1:0-3910 GCA_035506475.1 Bacteroidota bacterium
TCGATCGTCCGCACCACACCCCAGCAGAAGCCGGAATGCTGGTCCACGCTCACTTTGATCACGCCCTTCCCTCCGCCACCTGTCTCACCCTGTCAACGACGATCCGGACCTGCTCTTCGATCGTCAGGTCCGACGTGTCAAGCTCTATGGCATCGTCCGCCTTCTTCAGCGGGCTCTCCTCGCGGGTGGAATCCAGCCTGTCCCGCTCACGGATCTCTTCGACGAGCGCGCGCATATCCGGGGAGATACCCCGGTCCTGGAGCTCCTTCGCCCGCCGGCGTGCCCTCGACTCGATCCCCGCGACGATGAAGAACTTGACCTGCGCGTCCGGGAATACCACCGTGCCGATATCACGCCCTTCAAGAACGATCCCTCCCGCAGATCCCATGCGCCTCTGTTCACGCACCATCGCCTCGCGGACGGCCCTGTGACGGCTCACCGCGCTCACCGCACGGGTGACCGCGGGGCTCCTGATCTCTTCGGTCACGTCCCTTCCGTCGAGAAGGACCCGGGTCAGCGTCCCGTCGCGCCTGAGCTCAACGTGCGTTTCCCCGAGAAGATCCCTGATCGCTTCCCCGTCCGAGGGGTCGGTCCCCGCGCCAAGCACCTTGAGCGTCACCGCCCGGTACATCGCGCCGGTATCGACGTGAACGTATCCCAACGCCTCCGCGACAAGACGTGCCGTCGTGCTCTTTCCCGAGGCTGCGGGCCCATCGATGGCGATAACGAGCTTCCCTGGGCTCACATACGGTTCGCAGAAATGGACAGGAAATATACACAATTTGGCACGGTAGCGCAAGGGGTGGAAAAGAGCCCCCCGTCTGTCTATATTGGGGTTTTCCACCACGCGGAGGCGATTTCATTGAGAAAACTGACCCACGAGGAACTTCTGGCAAGGAGCGTTCCCCCGGCCGAGGCGGCCCACCGGGAGCGGACCCCTGTGGCAGGGCTGCTTGACAACATCAGGAGCCTGTACAACGTGGGCTCAATGTTCAGGTCGTCCGACGGAGCGTTCATCCGGAGGCTCTACCTCTGCGGGTACACCCCCGCCCCTCCCCGGGCGGAGATAGCCAAGACCTCGCTCGGTGCGACCGAATCCGTCCCCTGGCTCCACTTCAGGGACCCGCTCTCCGCCCTGGCCCACGCACGGGGCGAGGGGATGACGATCTGCGTCCTGGAACACACGACCGGAAGCGTCCCGGTGTACACGCTGACGCGGGAGGTCTTCCCCGTCTGCCTTGTCGTCGGCAACGAGCTCACCGGGGTGGGCAGGGAGGTCGTCGCCGGAGCGGACATCGCGGTGGATATCCCGATGTACGGCGTCAAACAGTCCCTCAACGCCGCCGTGGCCTACGGCGTGGCCCTCTTCGAGCTCGTGCGGATACTCAAAGCGCCTACTTGAAGACGTCGTAGGCGAGCGTGAAGAAATCGCTCTTCTCGAGCGTGTGGATCCTGACGACGCCCGCCCTGACGAGCGACACGAGAATGCGGGACGCCCGCTGCTCGGAGATATTGACGAGGTTCGAGAATTCCCTCGCGGTGATCCGCTCGTGTTCGTCGAGGTAGCGGAAGAGCCTCTTCTCGTTCTCGCCGATCTCAAAATGCATGGGCGGGGCGTCGGAGCGGCCGTCGCGGAGGATCTTGACGACCTCCTTGCTCGCCATGATCGTCTTGTCGTTCACCCGGATGAACACCTTGGTCTCGTCCTCGCTCCGGGTGTTCCCGTTGCTGTTCCCCGTGAAGTAGTGCGGCTTGTCGCCGCTCTCGGCCACGTAGACCACGATCACGTCCATCCCGTCGAATGCGACGATGTCGATGGCGGGCTCGATCTCGGGGAGGCAGAACTCGCGGGCCGCCTGGTGGATGAGATCGACCTCGCTTTTCTCGCTCTCCACCCCCACGATCGAGCCGTCGTCGTCGACCCCGAAGAGGATATGCCCCCCCTTGGTGTTCGCAAATGCGATCAGCGCCCGCGCGATCTTCTCGGGCGTCGTGACCTTCCGCTTGAACTCGACCTCGAACCCCTCGCCTTCCTCGATGATCCTTGTGACGTCCTTATAATCCATTCGCTCCCCCTTCATCAAGGTCCGTTGTATCCTCCGCCGCCCCGCTATCGGGTGAAGGCGCACCCCCGGTATCGCGTCCGGGCGCCGCGGAATCCCCTGCGCTCATCAGGCTCACGCTCCCGGGAAGCGCCAGCATGTTGCGCGCTTCCATCCTCCCCAGGACGATCCCCCGCCGCCGCAGGACGTACTTCACGTCCGAATCCGGCCTGTGCCTGAGCGGGCTCGGGATGACGGCCGCAAGGCGCGCCCCCTGGTCGAGCGTCAGGTTCTCCGCCCTTGTCCCGAAATAGGTTTCGGCCGCCGCCTCGATGCCGAAGAGGCCGGGACCCCATTCCGCGATGTTCAGATAGATTTCCAGGATCCGGTCCTTCGTGAGCTCCCGCTCCAGGAGCAGCGTGATGATGAGCTCCTTCGCCTTGCGCACCGGGTCCTTCGAGGTCGACAGGAAGAGGTTCTTGGCGACCTGCTGGGTGATCGTGCTGGCGCCCCGGACCGCCTTCCGTTCCTGGATGTCCTTCTCGAGCGACTCCCGGACCTCGAACCAGTCGACGCCCCCGTGCGTGTAAAACGTACCGTCCTCGGCGACGACGACCGCTTCCACGACATGCTTCGGGATGCGGGAGAGCGCGATCCACTTCTGCGTCACGCGGTACGGTTTTCCCGCCGCCGCGGCCTCCGCGGCGCGCTGGCGCATGAGGGCGGTCCAGGAGGGATTTTCCGTCTTCAGGCGCGCCACGGCGAACCAGGGGATCGTGGCGAGTTCGGCCAGAGCCAGCGTGAGCAGGAGGAGGAAGACCGAGAGGACCTTGTGGGTCCCAATCCAACCGGCCGTGCGCCGGAGGAACGGTGGGTGTGACACTGTACCGGAAGATATGTCGGCGGAACCATCCCCGCCTGCCGATCCGCCGCCCTGCGAGTGTTCAGCGATGATCCGTGCTCTCCAGATAACCCTGTAGGAGGAGCCGCGCCGCCATTTCGTCGACGCGCCCCTTTTCCCTCCGTTTCTTTCTCTTCATGCCGCCCTCAAGGAACGCCTGCCGCGCGTCCACCGATGTGAAGCTCTCATCCCAGGCTTCGACCGGCACGCTGACGCGGGAGCGGAGGGCCTCGATGAACCGGCCGACCTCCTCCCCCTTTGCCCCCGGACCCCCGTCGGGAGCGTACGGCATGCCGACAACGATCAGGACGACCTGTTCCTCCCCGGCCGCCCGCGCAATCGCCTCCAGGAGCCCGGGCGTGTTGTCGATCGCACCGAGGCCCCGCGTGAGTATCCGCAAGGGGTCGCTGACCGCCAGCCCCACCCTCCGCGTCCCGTAATCGATCCCCATCACCCTGCCGGGTTCGGAGGCCATGGCTCACTCCTCGAACCGTTCGGCCCGCTTCATCCCCTTCACCTTCCTGATCTTTTCCAGGACGCGCTCCAGGTGATCGGTGTTCTTCACCTGGAGGATGAACGTCCCCTCGAAGAACGAGTCGTGCGAATCGATGTTCACGCTCCTGATGTTCGTGTCGAGCGTCGTGGAGATGGCGTGCGTCAGGTCGTTGAGCATCCCGGGACGGTCGTCCCCGGAGGTCCTGATCCCGGCCACGAACATGGTGCCGTCGTCCGCAGGCCAGCGGACGTCCACGATCCTGTTGCTCTGGATCTGGAGCATGAGCCGGATGTTCCTGCAGCTCCGGCGGTGGATCTTGATCCCCTCCCCCGTGGTGACGAACCCGACGACCTCGTCCCCGGGGATCGGGTGGCAGCACTTGGCGTAGCTGTGGAGGAAATTGTCCTGCGTCCCCCCCACGACGAGCCCCGTGGCGATGCCCCGCGCCGACGTGATGAACCTGTTGAACAG
>DATJPH010000171.1:0-3575 GCA_035506475.1 Bacteroidota bacterium
AGGGAGTCGGTGCGGGTGAACGACATCGTCATGGAGCTCATCAGGTTCCTGGGCGAAACGCTCCCCAAGGACATCGCGATACAGACGGACCTGGCGGAGCAGCTCCCGGCCGTGATCGCGGATGCAACCCAGATCCACCAGGTCCTCCTGAACATCTGCGTCAACGCGCGGGACGCGATGCCCCGCGGCGGGACGCTCAGGATCGCAACGCGCGTCGTCCCCCACGAGACGGTGCGGCGCTCATTTCCCCTTGCCGATGCTCACACCTACGTCGAGATCCGCGCAAGCGACACGGGGGTGGGGATGGACGAAACGACCCGGCGGAGGATCTTCGAGCCCTTCTTCAGCACGAAGGAGCCCGGACGGGGCACGGGGCTCGGCATGGCGGTCGTCTTCGGCATCATCGAAAGCCACCGCGGTTTCATCCGCGTCGACAGCGTCCCGGGGGCAGGATCGGAGTTCACGATATATATCCCCGTGAAGCCCGCCCCCGTGCCGGAGGCGATGGACGCCGGGGACGGGTCGGACGATCTCCCGACGGGGGCGGAGACCATACTCATCCTCGAGGACGAAGAGGCGCTCTCGGAACTCCTGCGGATGACGCTGGAAAACGCCGGGTATACGGTTCTTGCGGAAGCGGACGGCGCGGGGGGTCTGGAAACCTACATGAAGAAGAGGAGCCAGATCGCGCTCGTCATCAGCGACGTCGGGCTCCCGAAGATGAGCGGAGACCAGGTTTACGCGGCAATGAAGCGGGCGGATCCCGGCGTCAGGGCAATACTCGCCAGCGGGTATATGGAGCCGGAGCTGAAGGCGGACGCCCTCCGGGCAGGTGTCCGGGCATTCCTGCAGAAGCCGTACGAGCTCCGCAAAGTGCTCACGGAGGTGCGGCGGGTGCTCGACGAGCCGTGAGCACCCCTCCGGCCCGGGCGGATTAAGCGCGCAGGGCCGCCTGTTTGCTCTGCGGCGTCAGCGAGAGCGCAAGAAGAAGCAGCCCCAGCAGGCCGTACGCCGCGGCAAACTGGTAGGGTATCTGCTGTGCGATCCCCGCAAGCGTCCAGGGGAGATACATGAGCCCGTCCGGCGACGCCGAGTGGATCACGCCGAAGAACGTCAGCAGGGCCAGGATGAAGAGGTACACCGCCGCCGTGCGCACGCGCCTGTCGATCAGGACGGCAAGGAATCCTCCCCAGAGCATCCCCGTGACAATGAACCCGTTCCCGAGCGCCACCGTCACAAGGAGCTCGGGAAGGGCCTTCCCCGGCACCGAGAGGAGGCGGGTAAAATTCTCCGGCTGGACGAAATCCGGGTTGCCGAGCTTTATCGCCAGGAGCCTTGCGACGGTCGGGAAGAACGCGAATGCCACGGCCGGGGCGTGCCGGGCAGGGGAAGCGTGGAACGCCTGGACGATGATGTCGATGGCGACGAACACGAGTATCGGCGCAAGGACAGCGCGCGGGATGAGTTCCACGATGAAGGAGACAAAACCGAACATCCCGCCGATCCCGATAAAGAGCCCGGTCAGGACCGTGTAGCCCGCGCGGGAGCCCATGTGCTTGTACGCCGGCTGGCCGATATACGGCGTGGACTGGGCCACCCCTCCGGTGATCCCCGCAAGAAGCGTCGCCACCGCCTCGGTCAGAAGTATGTCGCGCGTGTTGTAGTCGTCGCCGGCGACGCGGGCGCTCTCCGTCACGTTGATCCCCCCCACCACCGTCAGTATCCCGAAGGGGATCGCGATCGGCAGATAGGTGAGCGCCGGGACGATCCCGTCGATAAACGCCAGCGTGGGGATCGGGAGCCCGAAATGAAAATCGGGCGAGGGAGGGGCGCTGTATGTCCCCCCGACGATCCCCGTCGGTCCCAGGAGATAGTACAAAATGGTTCCCAGGGCGACGGCGGCAAAGACGCCGGGCACCTGTTTCGGCAGAGGGATCTCGGCCACGAGCGTGTAGAGGACGAGCCCGAGCGCGATGAGACCGACGATCGGCATCCCGAATATATCGACAAGGGGGACGAGCCCGATCAGCGCGAGCCCGATCCCGGCGAGCGAGCCCAGGAGCCCGGCCTGCGGGACGATCCTCTGGATCCAGCTCCCGAAGAAGGAGAGGATGAGCTTCAGCACGCCGATCATCACCATCGTGGCCATCCCCACGTACCACGTCATCATCGCGGCGTCGCGCTCGGGCATCCCCTTGGCCTTCATCGCCAGGAAGCAGGGCCCGAGGACGACAAGGGCGATGCCGATCGTCGAGGGGGTGTCAAGTCCCAGGGGCATCGCCGTCACGTCGCTCTTCCCCGTCTTTTTCGAAAGGCGGAATGCCATCCAGGTGTAGGCGAGATCCCCGAACAGGACGCCGAAGGCGGTCCCGGGGAACATCCGCGTGTAGACGATGTCGGCGGGGAACCTGAACACGAAGATGAGTATTCCCGCCAGGAACGAGAGGACGGTCAGGTTGTCGAACATGAGGCCGAAGAAGCCGTTCAGGTCTCCGGCGGTGAACCAGCGGTATCGGGAAGTCGATGATGCGTTGTTCATGAGCGGGCCCGGTGACAGGTGATGGATCAGTTGACGAACAGTCCGGCGATGCATGCGGTCATCCACGTCGCAATCGTCCCCCCGAGGACCGATGTGAGGCCCAGCCGGGCGATGTCGCTCCGCCGGTTCTCCGCGAGAGGACTGATCCCGCCGATCTGTATGGCGATCGAGGAGAAGTTCGCGAACCCGCAGAGCGCGTACGTCGCGATCACGATCGATTTCTCGGAGAGCTGGTGGGCGGTGATGGCGTCCGCCATCTTCAGGTAGGCGACGAATTCATTGACGACGAGCTTGATCCCCATCAGGCTCCCGACGTTGAGCGCGTCGTGCCAGGGGACGCCGATGCCGTAGGCGATGAACTGGAAGACGAGCCCGAACATGAGCTCCAGGGAGACCGGCTTGCCGAACTGCGCCTGGCACACCGCGTTGAGCCCGGTGACGCTCCCGGCCCACCCCAGCAGGGCGTTCAGGAGGGCGATCAGCGCGATGAAGGCAAGGAGCATCCCCGCCACGTTGAGCGCGAGCTTCAGCCCGTCTCCCGCGCCCGAGGCGGCCGCCTCGATGACGTTTCCGTGCTGCTTCTCCACCGCGATACGGACCTTCCCCATCGTGACGGGGTCCCCCGTCTCCGGGCGGAGGATCTTCGCCACGATGATCGTGGCCGGAGCGGCCATGATCACGGCGGCAAGAAGGTGCCCCGTGAAGTACACCTGTGCGGAAGCGGAGGCGATCCCGGTGGAGGCGGCGTACGCGGCGCCCAGGAGCGCCATGTATGCGGCCATGACCCCCCCGGAAATATGCGCCATGCCGCTCGTCATGATCGTGAAAAGCTCGGATTCGGTCAGCGTGGCAAGATAGGGGCGGATCACCAGGGGCGCCTCGGTCTGTCCCATGAACGTGTTGGCCGCGACCATCAGCGATTCGGCCCCGCTCGCGTGGAGGAGCCTCGCCATCACCCACGCCATCCCCCGCACGACAATCTGCATGATCCCCAGGTAGTACATGACCGCCATGAAGGAGGCGAAGAAGATAATCG
>DATJPH010000172.1:0-4726 GCA_035506475.1 Bacteroidota bacterium
GCTCGGCAAATTTGGCGACCCAGAGCTTGTTGTAGGGCCCGTAGACCGCGGAAGGACGGAGGACGACGACGGGAAGCCCCTGTGCGTGGTACTTCCAGCAGAGCTCCTCGGCGTCAATCTTCGTGTCGCCGTAGTCGCTCCCGGTCCGTTTGAACGGGGCATTTTCATCGACGTCTCCCAGCGCATCCCCGTAGACGTCGACGGTGCTCAGGTGGACGAACCGGCGGACGCCCGCGCGCTGCGAAGCCTCCAGCATGTTGGCTGTCCCTTCCACTGTCGCCGCGGCCGAGCCGACCGCGCAGTGGACGACGGTCCCCACCCCCTCCATGGCCTTCGCGATCTGCGCCTTGTTGAGTATGTCGCACAGGACGATCTCCACCGGGAGCCGCGCCACGCGCGACGCCCCGGTCCACGAGTGTATGCCGGCCCGCACCTCGGTCCGGCCCTGCATGTAGAGCGCGTCCACGATCCACCCGCCGATGAACCCGCCCCCGCCCGTCACGAGTATTCTGTTGCCGGCGCTCATGCGTTCACCTCCTCCCGTGCGTACCACGGCATGGCAAACCGTGTCGCGCGGGCATACGCATCATTGATCATTTCGATGGAGTCGACGACATCCGCGGCCGGGATGAGCGGAGAAGCGTTCCCCGCGATGCAGGCGAGGAAATTCTCGACAAGCGCCCGCGGGGATTCGGCCGGCCTCCCGGCCGGCGCGTGGCAGGCGATGTCCGTCTTTTTTCCGGACGGGCCGGCCAGGGAGATCCTTCCCCCTTCGTACGCCCCTCCCACGATGACGCCCCGGTCCCCCGTGATCGTGTAGGTGTTGGAAAGCTTCGCCAGGCGGCTCAGCCGTATCTCCCCGGAGCATCCGCCGAGCCTGAATTTCACGGAAGCGACCGCCTCCGTCCCGCCGAACGAATCGTTCTCCGATGAGACCACCGCAGGCTTCCCCTTAAGCCACCAGCAGACCAGGTCCACGACGTGGGCGCCGATATCAAGGAGTATCCCGTGAGAGGCCGCCCCCGAGTTGAAGTAGAACCCGGATGCGGTCGGCCAGTCGAACTCCGATCCGTCGAGGTAGACGAGCGAACGGACGCTCCCGATCGCGCCCGCGTCGAGAAGCTCTTTCACCTTTATCGCCGAGGGGTAGAGCCTCCTCGTATTGTTGACGCCGAGCGATACGCCCTGTTTGTCCGCCCGGCTGACGAGGTCCGTCACCTCCGCAACCGTCTCCGCGATCGGTTTCTCGCAGAGCACGTGGACGCCCGCGTCGAGGAAGTCGCCGGACATGCTGTGATGGAGATGGTGCGGGACGGCGATGATCGCGCCCCGCACGGCGCCGATCACCTGGCGGTAGTCGGTGGCAACCGATCCGCAGTGATACTTCGCCGCCGCCGCTTCCGCGCGGGCCCTGTCCGGGTCGACGAGGACCATCTTCGCGGCCACATCGGGATGGCGCGCGAGCGCCGGGAGGTAGAACGAATCTGCGATCGCCCCGCAGCCCACGAGGGCCAGCGGAGGGGCGGCTGATGTTGTCTGCGTGCTTGATGTCATGTGTGTTCTTTCGGAGTAGATGTGTCGTGAACAGCAACGGAACGGTACAGCGCGTCGAGCGCCTCCCCCTTGGCATCCCAGTCGTAGAGCGTGCGCACGGTCGCAAGCGCGCTCTGCGTGATGCGCTCCCGCAGTGCGGGGTCATCCAGGAGCCGCGTGACGGCGCCGGCGAAGTCCGCCGGCGTGTCCGCGAAGAGCGCGGACGTGCCGTCCTTCAGGTGTATCCCTTCGCACCCGATCGTCGTCGTGACGATCGGGAGCCTCATCGCCATCGCCTCGAGGGCTTTGCCCCGGATGCCCCCCCCGATGTGGAGCGGGATGATGAACACTTCGCCGCGGGCCATGTACGGACGGACATCGTCCACGAACCCGGTCACGGTCACGCGGTCCGATCCCCTCTCCATGATCTCCTTCCCGGGATCCTTCCCCACGACGTAGAGCCGGGCGCCGGGAACCCGCCCGACGACGAGCGGGAACACCTCGTCGATGAACCACCGTATCCCGTGCGTGTTGGGGTAGAAGCTCATCATCCCCGTGAACACGAGCGCGCCCGGCTCCCGGGGAACCCGGGGGGACTCGTAGAAGGACGGGTCCACCCCGTTCTGTATAACGACGACGCGCTGCGACGGTACGTCGCGGCGGAATATCACCGCGTCTCTCTCGGTCGTGGCGATGAGGGCGTCGAACCGCGCGCAGTTCTCGATCTCCTCGCGCCGGCCCACCCTGTAGGAGAGGTACATGAAGAACTTCCAGAAGAGGTTCTTCGTGTTCCGGTATGTCCGCTGCGCAAGATCATATTCCACCTCGTGCGTATCGGTGACGACCGGCACCCCTTCCGGGAACCTGAAGTACCCGAACATCTGCGTGCAGGTGTGTATCACGTCGAAGCGGACCGTCCGGGAGAGCTCGTCGAGCGCCTCCTGCATCGAGTCCCTGTACACCTGGCGGTAGTTGCTCCGCCACGTGAGAAGGAGCCAGAGCGCTTCGATGCCGTTCAGGATGCGGGGCCGGCGCCTGTCCACGAACCTGACGCCCGCGCACATGGCGGCATAGGCCCCGCGGAAGACCTTCTCCTGTTCCGGCGAGCCGTAGGCGAGCACCGTCACCGCGTGGCGCTTCGCCATCTGGACGAAGAACGGGATGTTCCTCTTCATCCCCCCCAGGTCGTTCGGCGGCGGGAGCGGCGCATACGGAAACATCATCAGGACGTTCATAGGAACTGCTCCACCCTGGAGAGCACAAACTCGGGGGAGAGCGTGTTCATGCAATTGACCGTCTTGTCGCACCGGGAGAGATAGCACGCCAGGCATTCGATGCCGCTGTGGACGATCTCCCCCCTGCCGAACACGTCGAGCTCCCACGGGGAGGTCGGCCCCACGAGGACCACGGTCGGCTTGCCGAGCGCGACCGACATGTGCATGGCGAGGCTGTCCGAGGTCAGGACCGTGTCCGCGGCGTTGATAAGCGACGCGAAGTTCATGAGCGAATTGCGGCAGCCGCCGTCGATCACCGCGCCGCCCACGCGGCGGATGATCTCGCCGTTGAGTTCCTCCTCCTCCGGACCTCCCAGCAGGAGTATCCCCGTCCCGGGATACCGCTCGCTGAAGAGCCGGATGAATTCGAGATACCCTTCAAACGTCCATTTCTTGTACTGCCAGCGTCCCCCGCCCCCCGTGTTGAGCCCCAGGACGCGCCGGAAATTCTTCAGACCATGGCTGACAGCAAACTCCTCCCCGAACCGGCGCTCGGCGTCCGTCATCCGGAGCTGCGGCGGCGCCACCGGCAAGGGGAGGCCGCAGATTTCGTACATGATCTGCTGGTAGGTCTTCCGGTTCCTCCGCTTGAGCTCGTCGTTGAGCCCAAGGAGCCACCACTCCGCGGCGCCCTCGTTCACCGGCTGGACCCGTCCCGACCTGTCGGCGGCAAAGCCGAACCTCTCCCTGCAGGAGGCCGAGGAGAGGATCGTCGCGCTCAAGGGATCGGCGTCGAGGCAGATCCCGTAATCGAACTCCTCGTTTGCCAGGAACAACGCGTACTGGTCTTCGACAGGGAGCACCCGGTCGACGAGCGGATTCCCCGAGAGCAGCGGCGCCGCCGCCGCGCGCGTGACCCACGTGATGTGCGCTCCCGGATACTTTGCCGCAAGCGGAGGGAGGATCGACGTGGTCCTGAGCACGTCCCCCACGGCGGCGAGCTTCACGATAAGGATACGCGTCCGGACCTGCGCATAGTCGGCGCAGCCCTCGCAGAGCCTCCCGTCACGTTTGTGGAAGTGACAGGGCATGCTCCCCCGGTAATACCTGCAGTCGGTATGTATCAGCATACTCAGGTCGCCGTTCTGTTCTTGTTCTGCCGGAATTCGGCGATGGCCTCCTCGGTGGAGGACCTGACCCGCGTGACAAACAGGTCAAGGTTGTGCGAGCGCTCGACAAACTCCCTCCCCGCTTTCCCCATACGGTCCGCTTCCTCCGGGTGCGCCAGCAGCCGGTCGATCGCGCCCCGGAGCGCGCGCGCATCGAAGGGGGGGACGAGCAGACCGTTGACACCGTCGGTGACGATGTCGCGCTGCCCCTGTGTCCTTGTGCAGATGACCGCCTTCCCCATCGCCATCGCTTCGAGGAGGCTCGTGATGCCGTTGTCCGTGTCGGTCGGGATCAGCGGGGTCACGACGAACTTCGACCGGGCGTACAGCTCACGGAGGTCCGCGTAGTTCTTGTTCCCCACCGTAATGTGGGCCGGGAGCTCCCCCTCCTTCTCGATCTCCGTCATCCACGCGTCCTTGACCCCCGGGATGACGGAGACCGCGATGTGGCAGGGGACGTCAAGGTCCCTTATCGCGCGGATGAGCGTCACGTAGTCGCGCATCTCGCGGCCGACGGAGCAGATCATGTCCGCCTGGCGCGCCATAGGGCGGAAGAACTTCTGGTCGACCCGGCCGCTGCAGAAGACCACTTTCGCGGGCATGATGTGCATCCGCTCCAGGAGGAAGTCCCTCTGGTACGACGACCAGACGAACATCCTGTCGATGTGCGAATGAACGAACCTGAGGACCATGGCCTTCTTCGGCCGGGAGATCCACGAGAACATGACCATGTGGGGAACCCTGGCCCCCGTCAGCTTCATCAGCGCGGCGAACAGGAGCCCGAGCCTTGCGTCCCAGGAGAGCACCGCG
>DATJPH010000173.1:0-3931 GCA_035506475.1 Bacteroidota bacterium
TGCCATGGGGGCGGTTTCGAATAATGGACCAATATAGCGTCGAGTGGAAAAGAAGGCAAGGGGTGACCGGGAACCGGGGGAGGGGCCCGCCTGTTACATGGGTTGAGAAAACCCCAACCTACCTACCACACAGGAGAATCACCCATGAAGTATGTTCTTGCCATCCTTGCCGCGCTCGCGCTGCCGGCCGCGGCAAAGGTGAAGACCGAAGTCGTCGAGTACAAGCAGGGGGACGCCGTGCTGCAGGGATATCTCTGCTATGACGACGCTCAAACCGGGAAGCGGCCCGGCATCCTTGTCATACACGACTGGATGGGGGTCTCGAATGACACGAAATCGAGGGCGGAGATGCTTGCCGGCCTCGGCTACGTGGCGCTTACCGCCGACATCTACGGCAAAGGGGTCCGGCCCGCCAACGCCCAGGAGGCGCAGGCCGAATCGGGGAAATTCTACAAGGACCGCGGTCTGCTCCGCGCGAGGGCCAGGGCAGGTCTCGATTTCCTCGCAAGCAGGCCGCAGGTGGACGCGGAGCGGGTGGGGGTGATGGGATACTGCTTCGGCGGAGGCGCGGCGCTTGAGCTTGCCAGGAGCGGCGCACCGGTGAAGGGGACCGTGACGTTCCACGGCGCGCTCGCCACGCCGACTCCCGAGGACGCAAAGAACATCAAGGGGAAGGTCCTCGTCCTCCACGGCGCGGATGATCCCTATGTAAAGCAGACCGACGTGACCGCGTTCATGGATGAGATGCGCAAGGGAGGTGTCGACTGGGAACTCGTCCAGTACAGCGGGGCGGTCCACAGCTTCACGATCAAGAGCGCGGGGAACGACAACAGCAAGGGAGCGGCCTACAACGCGGAAGCAGACCGGCGCTCATGGGAGGCGATGAAGGAATTCTGGAAAGAAACCCTCCAGGGGATGTAGCCCGGTACACCGCGTGCACGGCCGGCCGGGCCCGGCTGATTTACTTCCGGGCCCGGAGCTCGTATCCCGTGTTTTCAACCTGCGTCCATACGCGAAGGAGATTCCCGCCGCAGATCCGCCTGATATCGTCCTCCGTGTACCCGGCCTCGATAAGCCGGTAGATCAGGTTCGGGTACTGGGAGACATCCTTCAGCCCCGTCGGGAGCTCATCTCCCAGACCGTCAAAATCCGACCCCAGACCGACGTGATTGATGCCGACGAGCTGCACAACATGCGTGATGTGGGCGACGACGTCCCCGATGTCGGCGTACCCCAGGGGATGTTCCCTGAGGTAGACCTTCTCGTACTCCTTCCCCGCGGAGTCGGCCCGCGTGAGACCGATCCGCGCAAGGTGCTCCTCGATCACTTTGCGCGCGGCGAGTTCTCTTTCACGATAGGCCTCGGTCAGGAAGGAGGATCCGAAATTAATCTGTATCACCCCCCCCTTCGACGCCAGGAGCCTGATCATGTCATCGGACATGTTCCTCTCGAACCCGGGGGTGAAGAACCGGCAGGAGGAGTGGGAAGCGATCACCGGAGCTTTCGAGATCTCCATCACCTGGTAGAAGGCGTCGTCAGAAATGTGTGAAACATCAACCATGATCCCCACCCTGTTCATCTCGGCAACCACCTTCTTTCCGAACGGGCTCAGGCCGTGCCAGGTACGGGTCGTATCGTACGAGGAATCCGAGATATGGTTGTCCTTCCCGTGGGCGAGCGTGATGTACCTGATCCCCCTCTTGTAGAAGTATCCGACGTTCTCCAGGTTCCCCTCGATGGGTGCGCCGTTCTCCATCCCCATGCAGAGCGCGATCTTCCCTGCCGCCGATATCCTGAGGACGTCGGCGACCGAGGACGCCAGGGCAAACTTGTCGGGCCAGTCCTTCGTGAATTTCACGACCATGTCGATCAGCTCGTCGGCGGAGCGGTGTGCCGTCCCGTTTTTCTCCTCCGCGGCGTCGATAAATATCGACATGAACGGCGCCTTCAGCCCCCCTTCCTTCGCGCGCGGGTAATCGAATTCCCCGTCCGGGAGGCGCTGGGAAATGTCCTCCCAGTGCCCGCGCAGCATGTCCGGGACGTCGATGTGTGTGTCGACGATGATGAACTCGCGCGAGAGGGCGCGCGCCCTGGCCATGATCTCCTCGTCGACCGGGGTCTGCGCGCGGGCCGCGGCACAGAGGAAGAGTGCAGCGAAGATGCAATGCTTCATTGCGGCTCCTGTGAATTACTTCTGGGGGGAGTACATCACCCTGAACTCGGCGAGGCCCGCCTTCGTGATTTTCGAGAGCTCACGAAACAGGGACGAGTCCATCCTTGTGAAGTTGAAGCAGGACTTCCCCTGCTGGTGCTTCTTCAGCCCGGGGGACGCCCGCTTCATGAGTCCGGGGCATTTGTAGACGGGCATCAGGTAGTAGCTCACGTACCCTTTCCCCTTCCACACTGCGCCGAAAAAGATCGGCTTGCCGTCTTTCGTCACCCAGCGGGTATTCAGGTAGTAGTAGTCCCGCGTGTCGTTCACGACGACGAGGCTTGCGGCGTGCGAATGGAGGAGAGATTTGAGCTTCGCAAAAACGGCGGAGAATTCTTCTCTGTCTTTCATGCAGGCGGAGAGTCGTGTGGAACATCGTCGCGGAAGGCACCAGGGCCGCTCCTCGCCTCCGGGGGAGGAGCGGCCGGAACTGCAGGCTTCATTTGCGGGTGTACGTCAGCACCATGACCGGCTGCTTCTCGCCAAACCGGGCGATATCATACATCTCAAAGACATGCTTGTCCTTGTCCACGATCCTCGTCACGTACTTCACCTTCTTGTCCTTTTCTCCCGTTGCCGGCTCGTCCATTTTCCCCCAGAGCGTGAGCGTCTTCCCCTCGCCGTCCATCTTCCCCTCCATCATCGACATGGCGGTCCCCATGTTGTCGATCCAGAAGCTCACGAGCCTCTTGCGGAAATTGTCATACCCGGTGTACCCGATGCCGTTAAACGGCTGACCCATCATCTCGCCGGTGACTTCCTGCTGGAGGTACCTGCCGCCGAGCGCCATCTTGTATTCGGCGCTCCCTTTCGAGACTGTGGGTTCCTCCTTCGGCCCCTTCATCCAGGCCTTCACCTCGACGTCCCAGGAGCCGACGAACGCTTCAAGTTTCTTGTGAGTGTCGCCCGGCGTCATCGCCTGTTCCCACCTCTTCATCATTTCTTCTTCCGACGGCATGGCCTTTGCCGGCTTCTTCTTCGCCTGGGCGTTTGCGCCGTGGAATGCGACACCGGACGCCAGCGCCGCGACGCACAGATAAACAATCGCCTGCTTCATACAGACCTCCCTGCAATGGATGACGGAATATGGGTTGAGCCGAACTGTGCGCGAGATTGGGCCGACAGCCGAGGCATAAACGACCGCAAAATATATGACAGGGATTATAGGAAGTCAAGGGCCGGTCTCCCGGTGGACACCGCGCCTCAAAGGCAGGGACGACGGGGGTGTCCCTCCTTCGCCGGGTACTCCTCGCGAAAAATCGCTAGTACGCGAAGAGCCTCACCCTGCGCGATCCCTCCGCCTGGGTGCGTCAGAGATCGTCTCATTAAGAGAGTCAACGCCAACTGCCCCTATCTGCAGACCTCGATCAGGGACATCCGGGCTTCAACCGGGGGGGCTTCCCGGCAGGCATAATGGCCGGGTCGATGCAGTCGCTCCGGATGAAGGCACCTGCAGAGGGGGGGGGCCTGTTCTGCCACGGACCTGCCAGGGAGCGAGGACCAACGAAAAAAACCGGGGTGGACGCGGAGAGAACGGAGAGGGCGCCCCTTGCGGGCGCCCCCCCGGGGAACCTCTCAGTGCGCGGAATCGGTACGGGCCGTGGTGTCCGCACCCAGCAGTCTTGTGACATCCTCCAGCCGCTTCTTCAGCTCCGGAGTGTTGGGATACGTCTGGTTAAGCGTCGCAAGCAGGTCGTGCTCCTTCCGGTATTCCTTCCG
>DATJPH010000174.1:0-3123 GCA_035506475.1 Bacteroidota bacterium
AGGGGCGCATCGTCCAGATGAACCGCGTCGCCGAAGGACTCACGGGATGGACCGAAGCGGAGGCACAGGGGAAGCCGATCGAAGAAGTGTTCCGTATCGTCGACGAAGAGAGCGGGGGGGCACTGCCGAACCCTGTCAGGCGCGTCCTGGCGGGGGAAAACGCAGTCGCGCTCGCCGACCACTCGGTGTTGATATCGCGGACAGGGGCAAGCTACCCCATTGCGGACAGCGGGGCCCCGATCCGGAGTCCGGGCGGGAGCGTCACCGGCGTCGTCCTCGTCTTCAACGACCAGACGGAGCGGAGAGAGCTTCAGACGGACCTCATCCAGGCACAGAAAATGGAAGCCGTCGGGCGGCTTGCAGGGGGGATCGCGCACGATTTCAACAATATGATCGGCGTCATCCTCGGATACGCCACGCTCCTGAAGGGAAAACTGCATCCGTCCGATCCCCTCATCAAGCACGCGACGTCCATCATCGCCGCCGCGGAACGCTCGGCGGGCCTCACCCGCCAGCTCCTCGCCTTCGCACGCAAGCAGATGATCGCCCCCAGGCCGGTCGATCTGAACCAGTCGATCGCCTCGATGGAGAAAATGCTGCAGCGGCTGATCGGCGAGGACATCGCCCTGTCGATCGACCCCGGCCCGGATCTCTGGACCGTGCGGATCGATCCCGTCCAGCTCGACCAGATCCTGGCGAACCTCTCGACAAACGCGCGCGACGCCATCACCGGCGTGGGCGCCATCACGATCGGCACGGCCAACGTGACCATTGCCGACGGGGACCGCAGGGACCACGGGGACGCCGACCCCGGCGACTACGTCATGCTGAAATTCACGGACGACGGCAGGGGGATGGACAGGGCGGTCCAGCAGCGGATATTCGAGCCGTTCTTCACGACGAAGGGAAAAGACCGGGGAACGGGGCTCGGCATGGCCACGGTCTTCGGCATCGTCAAGCAGAACGGAGGCACAATCACGCTCGAGAGCGAGGTGGGCCGGGGGACCACGTTTAAAATCTATTTCCCCCGGCACCACGGCGCCGCGGAGCCCGATGCCCGCGCCGAAAATGCCGCTCCCCTGTCCGGGAAGGAGACGGTGCTTGTCGTGGAGGACGAGGAACAACTCCTCTCCCTCGCCGTCCAGGTCCTGAAGGAGCAGGGATACGATGTCCTCTCTGCGCGGTCGCCGGGGGATGCACTGGTCCTGTGCACCCGGAAAGAGGGGCCGATCGATCTCCTGATCACGGACGTTGTCATGCCCGGCATGAACGGGAAAGAGCTGAGCGAACAGATCGCACGGATCAGGCCCGGGATCAAGATCATGTACATATCCGGTTACACGGAGACCGTCGTCCCGCTGCGGGACGTCGTCGAGAACGGCGCCGCCTTCCTGCAGAAACCGTTCACCCCGTCGGCCCTGACACGCAAGATACGGGACGTCCTCGACGGCGACGGCCGCCCCCAGAATTGAGCAGGATTGCGAATTTCGGGAAGAACCGTTATCTTATTCTCCCCTTGAAGACCTTTTTTTCAAGCGCACCCACACACACAACGCCTGCCCGAGTCGGCAGCACCGGAGGAGTACGCAATGGAAGCATTGCTTGTGATCGTCGTCCTTATCATCGCCCTGGCGCTTTTTGAATATCGTCTTCGGAAGCCGGATCAGATCATCCTGGCGGAGACGCGCACGGGGGTGCGGCTTCGCCGCGGTCGGGTCTACCCGAGACATTTCAGCACCCCGATCTCGAAGACGACGCATTCGTTCTCGCAGACCATCGACGCCTCCGCGAAGGGGAGCCTGGACATCCGCGTGAAGCTCGCGGTCACCGTCGCCGCTTCCATGGACGACCTTGCAGTCCTTGTGAAGGTGGGGGGCTGGGCGCCGGACGCGATCGCGCGCGCCGCCCGGGAGCTTGAAACGCTCCTCCTCGGATTTGTGAAGGGCTACACGGAGCTTCATGAAGTGGAGGAACTCTCCTCGGAGAAGATCCGCGCCTGCTGCCAGGAACGGATACAGGAGAGCAAACAGCTCCTGGGCATCGAGGTCATCACGCTGACCATCGCTTCGTTCGACCCCGTCAATCCCCAGATCGCCGAGGCCATCCGCCAGCGGGAACACGCCCGCATACTGGAGCAGACGGAAAAATCGAACCAGGAAGCCCGTGTGGCCGCCGCACGGGCCAGGCTGAAGGCCGAAGAAGAGATCGCCGCGCTTGAACACGGGCTCGAGACAAAGAAGTTCGAACTGAAACGTGCCGAGTTCGAGAATGAGTCTGCACTTGCCGGGAGCAGGGCGGAACACGAGCTCAGCCTGAAACGGATGCAGCTTGAATTCGAGAAAGACGAACTCCGGATGCTGAAGGAGAGCCCCGAGCTTCTCCTGCTCACACCGCAGGCCGCCCGCCTGGCCGAGGCAAGCCAGTCCATGAGAAACGCCCGCACCGTCGTCTCCCTCTCCCCGCCTGACGGCGTGCAGGGAGCGGAGATCCTCTCCATGTTCAGCACACTCGTGCAAAAAGCGCTCGGCGCCCTCGGCGAACGGAAGAAAAAGTAGGCACCGCGATGGATCCCAACGGCAGCGGGGGAGCCCTTCCCGACTATTTCGAGCTCCGGCCGACGCGGGCCGCCAAGGTTTCCGAAATCAGCGAGGCGACGGCGTCCTCGGCGATCGCTCCCGAGGACCGTGTCAACTTCCATATCGGCAATCCCGTCCAGGAAAACCGCCTCTCCTCGGCGTACCTGCGCGCGGTGCTCGGCCTCGATATCAGGGACGAGTCCCTCAACGGGGAGGATCCCGGGACCATCGCGCGCGCGCTCGACCTCGACGAGCCGGGACGCCAGGCGCTTGATTTCTTCTCCTCGCTGATCCTCAGGAGCTCCCCCTACCTTCCGCGGGGAGGCTTCGCCAGGAGCGCACCCCCTCCCCTGGCGACGGCGTTCGGGGAATGGCTCCAGAACCAGCAGGACCCCCTGACGTACGACTCGGGAAAGACCTCCGACCGGAGGGAGATCATATTCGCCTCGGGGGGGACGGCGGAGTGCCTGCGCGTGTTCTTCCACGCCCTCTCCCTGTACCTCGTCCACATCCCCGCGAGGATACTCCTGTTCCGGGCCCCGCTCCC
>DATJPH010000175.1:0-3399 GCA_035506475.1 Bacteroidota bacterium
TCCGCGAACTCTTCCCGGTTTGCCGCGTCCCTGACGGCGCTCGTCCCGCAGACCGCCGTCGCCGCCGGTGCGTACGGCCCCATCAGACCCCTGTACTCGTTCAGGACTCCGATCACGCGGTCCATCGCTCCGCGCTCGAGCATCCCGCGCGAATCCACGCCCCGCCCGAGGCGGGGGACGCGCTGTTCGTACAGGAGGGGCTGCAGCCGTCCGTCCCGTTCGATGCGCGCCACAAGGAGGAGCACGGTGTTGGTCCCGATGTCGATGACGGCGACGGTCATGCGCGGGCCGCGGCGAGCGCGATCCATTCCCCCTCGCGTCTCTCATCGGTGATTGCAAGTCCGGCCCCGGCAAGCGGGGAGGCCATCGCGGCGCGGTCTTCGGCGAGAAGTCCGGAGAGAAGTACCGTGCCTGATGCGGAAAGCCGCAGGACGAGTCCCGGGAGCATCTCCTCGATGACGTTCTTCTGTATGTTGGCGACGATAAGGTCGAATTCCGTTTCAGGGACCGCCCCCAGGTCGCCGAGGCGTATTGTCACGCGGCCGGCGACGCCGTTGAGCCGCGCGTTGTCGACCGCATTGGCGAACGACCACTCGTCGATATCGAATGCGACGGCTGACGAAGCTCCGAGTTTCAGAGCCGCAATGGCGAGTATCCCGGTCCCGGTTCCGGCGTCGAGGACGCGCGCGCCCGTTGTGAGATGCCGTTCCATGAGTGCAAGAAGGAGCCGCGTCGATTCATGGTACCCGGTGCCGAACGACATCTTCGGGTCGATCGTGAGCACGATCTCTCCGGGTCCCCCCGTGAACGGGTGCCAGGTGGGGGCGACGACGATCCGTTCCGAAACCCGGATGGGCCGTATCGTCTCTTCCCAGGAGCTGTTCCAGTTCTGTTCGGCGATCGGTGAGAGTGCAAGCGACGGAGGGGGGAGCAGAAGGTCTGTTGTGATGCGTGTCAGCGCCGCGCGGAGGGGCTCAAGCCTCCCCGCGGACCAGAGGTCTTCGCGGATGTACGCCCGGAGCACGTTCTCCTCTTCCCAGAACCCTTCGAACCCCTGCAGGCGGAGCGCCCCGGTGATCGTATCAAACGCGGCGGCTCCCGTACGTATCGTCAGCTCGATGTGGGCCCGCCCCATCGGGTCAGGGGACCTGCGCATAGACGACGCTTGCGATAACGGATCCGACCGCCTCGAGACTCTCGGCGCTGCAATGGGCGGGCGTGTCCTGGTGCGTGTGCCAGTACCTGTTCGTGGGATCCGGGTAATTGAAGTCGATGATGTCGATTGTCTGGATCCCGGCTTCGTTCAGCGGGAGATGGTCATCCATGATCTCTTCCCCCTTCTCGTCGCGGAACTGGGAGATCCCGAGAAACGCCGCAGTCTTCCACACCATGTCGACGACATCGGGGGCGTACCGGACGGAATACTGCTCCTTGGGAAGTTCGAGGTATGCGTCGCCGACCATGTCGAGTAGTATGCCGAACCGGGGGACGTAATCCTCCCCCTTGTGTTCTGCGAAGTAGCGCGATCCGAGGAGATAGTTTGCGTGATCCCCCTCCTTGCCGTAGTCCTCGCCGTCGAACAGGACGATATCCACGCCGATCGCCGGGGGAGTGGACTTCAACAGGCGGGCGATTTCCGTCAGGACGGCAACCCCGCTCGCCCCGTCGTTGGCCCCCAGAATCGGGTCGTTCCTCTTCGACTTCGTTTCGTCCTGTTCTGCGCGCGGGCGGGTGTCCCAGTGCGCGCAGAGGAGTATCCTGGTGTGGTCGCCGGGCCTGAACCGGGCGATTACGTTTGTCAGGCGGAGCTGCTCCCCGTCGTAGCCCGTGTGAGCGAACTCTTGCATCCTGACCTCGTCGGCAAGGCCGCGGAGCGTCGAGGCGAGGTACGCCAGGCAGGCATCGTGTCCCCGGGAATTCGGGTTTCGGGGACCGAAGGCAGTTTGTGCTGTCAGGTACGAGAATGCCTGCTCGCCGCTGAACGTCGGGAGGGGTTCGGATGTCACGATGGTCTTTTCCTCTGTGGGAGGAGTTTGCCCTTTAACCTGGCCGCCCCTTGGGGGAGTCTGTCCGCTGTTTCTGGAACAACCGGTGAGGATCATCAGCACGAGAACGGTGGGGACTGTGTATTTCGCCATTCGGAGGATTGGTGATGGTATCAGATTGACAAAAAAATACGCAAATAGGTTCCGAAATGCAAAACCGGCCTGCAACCTTTCTTTCGGGGAGCCCGTCTAACTGGTACAACCGCACATTATCCCCTCACGGAGGATCTATCATGTACCCAAACAGACGCATCGGCGCTCTGGTTGTCCTTCTCCTTCTCATCGCCGGGACAGCCGTGTGTGCACAGAAAAAATTTGAGAAGAAATTCCAGGTGTCCCCCGGCGGGACGCTCACGCTTGGAACGGATGCGGGGTCCGTGAAGGTCCTGGGGACCTCGTCGAACGAGGTGTCCGTCGTCGCCGACATCCGGGGGAGGGAGAAAGACGTGGAGAGTTTCTCTATCACCGCGGATCAGTCGGGGAACAACGTCGATGTTCAGGGGAAGCTCAACAAAGGGGGCTCCTGGTTCTGGAACTCCGTCGATATCGAAGTGCAGTACACGGTGACCGTCCCCCGTGAATACTCGCTGAAGATGCACACCTCGGGGGGTGACATCGTTGTCAGCGATCTCAAGGGGAAGGTCGACGGGAAGACGTCCGGGGGGAATGTCTCCATCGGCAACTCGGAGGGGGACGTCGATCTTGAGACCTCGGGCGGGAATGTCGAGGCCGAAAAAGTGAAGGGTCTGCTCCGCATGCGGACTTCCGGCGGCGAAATCGACGTCAGGGGGATCACGGGAGACGTCGACCTCGGGACATCCGGCGGCGACGTGAAAGTCAGCGACGTGGAAGGGAAAGTCCGTGCGGAGACATCCGGCGGGGACATGTACGTGAAGGTGAGAGGGTCCAACAAGGGGGTCTATGCGGAAACCTCCGGCGGGGACATCGAGATCGTCGTTTCGAAGTCCATCGCGGCGGACATCGACGCGGCCACAAGCGGCGGGAGCGTCCACTTCGACTTTCCCGTGACCCTGTCGGGCCAGATAGACGAAAGCAGGGTCCGGGGAACGCTCAATGGCGGCGGGAACAAGATCCACGCGCATACTTCCGGCGGCGATGTCCGATTCCGCTCCGCCGACTGAACCATGTCGTTGCTTCGGGGACGCCTCCGGCGCCCCGAAGCAACCAGCTCTTAGAACGTGCTCCTCTTCAACCCCGCAAGGAACGCCCCGATCCGGTCCTGGACGTGCCGGTAGTCCCGGGACCCTCCCGGGAAATGCTGCATGAGCACGGAGAACGCGAGTTCCTCCCCGTCAGGCGTCGTGACATACCCCGAGAGTGATGTCACCCCTTC